>PWIZ01000327.1 GCA_003560175.1 Halomonas sp.
GGAGATCGGCAACGGTTCCACCGAGGATCTCACGGCGCGGATCATCGATCTCACGGCGCCCATCGGCAAGGGCCAGCGTGGCCTGCTGGTCTCCCCGCCCAAGGCGGGCAAGACGCTGATGTTGCAGAACATCGCCACCTCGATCACCCGCAACAGTCCCGAGTGCCACCTGATTGTGCTGCTGATCGACGAGCGCCCGGAAGAAGTGACCGAGATGTCACGTACCGTGCGTGGCGAGGTGGTGGCATCGACCTTCGATGAGCCGCCGGCACGTCACGTCCAGGTGGCCGAGATGGTGATCGAGAAGGCCAAGCGCCTGGTCGAGCACAAGAAGGACGTGGTGATCCTGCTCGACTCGATTACCCGCCTGGCGCGTGCTTACAACACCGTGGTGCCCAGCTCCGGCAAGGTGCTCACCGGCGGCGTGGACGCCCATGCTCTGGAGAAGCCCAAGCGCTTCTTTGGCGCGGCGCGCAACATCGAGGAGGGCGGTAGCCTGACCATCATTGCCACGGCGCTGGTGGACACCGGCTCCAAGATGGACGAGGTGATCTTCGAGGAGTTCAAGGGCACCGGCAACATGGAGGCGCACCTGGACCGCAAGCTGGCCGAGCGCCGCGTCTACCCGGCGATGAATATCCGCCGTTCCGGTACTCGCCGCGAGGACCTGCTCGCCTCCGAGGACGAGATGCAGCGCATGTGGATACTGCGCAAGCTACTCAACCCCATGGAAGACACCGCGGCCACGGAGTTCCTGATCGACCGCCTCAAGGATACCAAGACCAACCTCGAGTTCTTCGAGGCCATGAAACGGCGTTGATTCTGGCCTGCTGCGCTTGTCTCGCCTTCGCTCGCGACGGCCAGCTTTCAACGCCTTCGCCTTGAAAGATTTACCTTAGGAGCGCAGGGGCAGCCGAGTGCAGAAAACTGTGCAAACGTTGTACGAAGAGTCAGGGGGTAGCATGCTATGCTGCCCCTTTCGTCGTATTGGAGCCGGGAAAACCGAATGAAGTACAAGGATCTGCGAGACTTCATCAGCGCCCTGGAGGCCCGGGGCGAACTCCAGCGCATTACCGCCGAGGTGGACCCCTACCTCGAGATCACCGAGATCTGCGACCGCACTCTGCGTGCCGGCGGACCGGCGCTGCTGTTCGAGAACGTCAAGGGCCATGACATGCCGCTGCTCGGCAATCTCTTCGGCACGCCGAAGCGGGTGGCCCTGGGCATGGGGCAGGAGAGCGTGGCCGCCTTGCGCGAGGTGGGTGAGCTGCTGGCCTTCCTCAAGGAGCCGGAGCCGCCCAAGGGTTTCCGTGATGCCTGGGACAAGCTGCCGATCTTCAAGCAGGTGATGAGCATGGGGCCCAAGAAGGTCCGCTCGGCGCCGGTGCAGGAGATGGTCTATGAGGGCGACGAGGTCGATCTCGGCCGCCTGCCGATCCAGCACTGCTGGCCCGGCGACGCCGCGCCGCTGGTCACCTGGCCCCTGGTGATCACCAAGGGTCCCCACAAGGCGCGCCAGAATCTCGGCATCTATCGCCAGCAGAAGCTTTCCAGGAACCGCTTGATCATGCGTTGGCTCTCCCATCGCGGTGGGGCTCTGGACTTCCTGGAGTTCCAGAAGGCCCACCCCGGCGAGCCCTTTCCGGTGGCGGTGGCGCTGGGAGCCGACCCGGCCACCATCCTCGGTGCGGTGACCCCGGTGCCCGACTCGCTTTCCGAGTACGCCTTCGCCGGGTTGCTGAGAGGCTCGCGCACCGAGCTGGTCAAGTGTGGCCATGCGGACCTGGAGGTGCCGGCCTCGGCGGAAATCATCCTTGAGGGCTTCATCTACCCGGATGATACGGCCCCGGAAGGCCCTTACGGCGACCACACCGGCTACTACAATGAGGTCGACCACTTCCCAGTATTCACGGTGACGCGCATGACCATGCGCCGTGATGCCATCTACCACTCTACTTATACCGGCCGGCCCCCCGACGAGCCGGCGATCCTGGGCCTGGCGCTCAACGAGGTGTTCGTGCCGATCCTGCGACGACAGTTTCCGGAGATCGTCGACTTCTACCTGCCGCCGGAAGGCTGCTCCTACCGCATGGCGGTAGTGACCATGAAGAAGCAGTACCCGGGCCACGCCAAGCGGGTGATGATGGGGGTGTGGAGTTTTCTGCGCCAGTTCATGTACACCAAGTTCGTGGTGGTGCTCGATGATGACGTCAGCGCCAGGGACTGGAAGGACGTGATCTGGGCCATCACCACGCGCATGGACCCGGCCCGGGATACCGTGCTGGTGGAGAACACCCCCATCGACTACCTGGACTTCGCCTCGCCGGTCTCCGGTCTGGGCTCCAAGATGGGCATGGACGCCACCAGCAAGTGGCCCGGTGAGACCGACCGCGAGTGGGGAGTGCCCATCGTCATGGACGAGGCCGTCAAAGCCCGCGTCAGCGAGCGCTGGAACGAGCTGGGCATCGAGCTCCCCGACAACACGACCCCCTGACAACCGCATGAGGCATTCATGACGCCAAGGACCCTGACCTGCCTGGTCGACGAGGTCGAGGACCTCACCCCGGACGTCTTCCGTGTGCAGCTGGAGGGCCGCCCCGAGGCGGTGGCCCACGCCCCGGGCCAGTACCTGGAGCTCAGACTCGACGACGAGACCTGGGTACCCTTTTCCATCGCCAACGCCTACAGTGGCGACGGTGTGATCGAGCTGCATATTCAGCATTGGCCGGAGCGCGAGAACTCCGCGCGGATGCGCGACCTGGTCCAGGTGGCCAGCCGGCTGACCCTGCGCCTGCCCGGCGGCGACTGCGTACTCGACCCGGACAGTACCCGCCCACTGCTGCTGATCGCCGCCGGCACCGGCTTCTCTCAGATGAAGGCGATCGCGGAGGCCGCCCTGGTGCAGAATCCCGGGCGGCAGATCGACCTCTGGTGGGCGGCCCGTGAGCGGCGTCAGCTCTATCTGGAGCGCCTGCCCGTGGAGTGGGCCGAGGCCTACCCCGGCTTTCGCTTCCACCCGGTGACCGAGCTGGCGCCCGAGGAGTCCTGGGTGGGTGAGGGGGTGGTCGGCCACCGCGGCCGCATCGATCAGGCCCTGGCGGCGGGACTCGACGACGTCTCGGGCGATGACGTCTACCTTTCCGGGTCGCCGGGCATGGTCTACGCCTGCGTGGACGTGCTCGCCTCGCTGGGGTTGTCGCCCTCGCGGACCTTCTCCGATGTCTTCGCCTATGCCCCCCGCGACCCGCTGATCCCGGTCACCGGCAGCCTGATTAAGGAGGGGCGCGGATGAGCGCCTCGCCGATCCTGATCACCGGCGGCGCCCAGCGGCTCGGGCGCCACTGCGCCGAGCGTCTGGTGGACGACGGCCACCCGGTGATCATCAGCTATCGCCGCGAACGGCCCGAGATCGACGCGCTGAGAGCGCGCGGCATCGTTGCCCTGCCGGCCGACTTCTCGACTGAGGCAGGCATCCTCGACTTTCTCGAGCGGCTCAAGGCCGAGACCGCCTCGCTGCGGGCGATCGTCCACAACGCCAGCGACTGGGCGCCGGATTCCAGCGGGTCAGAGGCTGGCGCCACCTTCGAGCGGCTGTTCCGCATCCATATGCTGGCCCCCTACCTGATCAACCTGCACGCCCGCGAACTGCTCGAGGCGTGCAGCGAGCCCCAGCGTGATATCGTGCACATGACCGACTATGTGGTGCAGAAGGGCTCGAAAAAGCACGCGGCCTACGCCGCCAGCAAGGCGGGGCTCGATAACCTGACCCTGTCGTTTGCCGCCCTGTATGCGCCGGCGATTCAGGTCAATGCCATCGCGCCGGCGCTGATCATGCTCAACGAGGGCGACGACGAGGCCTACGCGGAGAAGGCCCGCGCCAAGTCGGCCATGGAGATCGTCCCCGGCCCCGGGGTGATCTACCAGACCCTGCGCTACCTGCTCGACAACCGCTACGTGACCGGGGCGACCCTGCCGGTGGATGGCGGCCGCCACCTGCTCTAGCGCCTACCTGCAACCAAGGTGGCGTGCTCGCCGCCGGGTTCTTCGCTAGAATGCGGACCTACCCTGACAGCAAACCGAAGGAGAGACAGATGGCGGGACATGACGAGAACTTCCGTGACAGCAGCGGCGTGCTGCCCATCATCATGGGCCTGATCGTGCTCGTGGCCATGAGTGCCCTGCCAGCCACCATCGGCTGGTACCAGCTGTTTGCCGGCTGATTACGGACTTGCCTGCCGCCGCCCGATGCGGCAGGATGAATCCATCGCTCAGGAGACGATCATGACCCCACTCGCCACCGCCATGCACTGCCAGCGCGCCGCTTCTGCGGGCGGCGCTGGCGCGTGCACGGGTGCGAGCGCGGGCTTCTGGTGGTATGGCTATTTTATGACCGGTGTGCCGGCGGCCATGTCCTGAGCAGCAGACACGACATCGCCGAGAGGCACGCCCCGCCAGGGTCGCCTCCCGACAGAAC
>PWIZ01000260.1 GCA_003560175.1 Halomonas sp.
CCACCAGCGCCAGCAGCCAGCGCAGGAAGGCGATGCTGCTCGGCGCGATGGCGTCCACGGTGAGCTGGTTGATGGTCATGTTGCCCGACCAGATCAGCACGGCGCCCAGCGGAGGCAGGAAATAGAGCAGGGGCATGGCATCCTCGGTACGGTGAAACGGACCCCCTGGCGGTCGGAGGCCTGCAGGGGGCATGTTAGGCTGATGTATCATGACATCCCATCCTCAGAGGAAGTCTGCCATGAATGATCCGAACGGCTCGAGCGATCCTTCATTACACGCCTCCAGCAGCGATATGGAAACGGATTATGTCGTGGGCCAGGACAACATCGAGGGACAGCTGGGGCCCTTCGGCTTCGATATCCACAACCGGGTGTTTGTCGTGTCGGCCCTGGCCTCCTCGGCTTTCATCCTCCTCACCCTGATTTTTCCCGAGCGAGCCGGTGCCATCTTCCAGTCCATCGTCGGCTTCTCCACCGGCACCCTGGACTGGTACTTCATGCTTGTCGTGGATTTCTTCATCCTCTTCTGTCTGGCGCTCGTGGTGCTGCCCTACGGGAAGATCCGGCTGGGTGGCCCCGAGGCCCGACCGGACTATTCGTACCTGTCGTGGTTTTCGATGCTGTTTGCCGCCGGTATCGGTATCGGGCTGCTGTTCTTCGGGGTGCTGGAGCCGGTCTACCACGCCAATGTTTCCCTGCCGCTCGGCATCCCCTCGCCCTTCGGGGTCGGCGGCGCTCTCGATCCGGACGCCATCCCCGCGGCGACGGCCCTGGGCCTCGCCGGCACCTATCTGCACTGGGGCATCCACGGCTGGGCCGTCTATGTGGTGATGGCCCTGGCGCTGGCTATCTTCACCTACAACAAGGGGCTGCCCTTCTCCATTCGCTCGGCCTTCTTCCCGATCCTCGGCGATCGCGTCTGGGGCTGGTGGGGGCACGTCATCGACATCCTGGCGGTGTTTTCCACCCTGTTCGGGCTGGCCACGTCCCTGGGGCTCGGCGCCCAGCAGGCCAACGCGGGGATGAATTTTGTCTTTGGGCTGGAGGTGAGTGCCACCGCCCAGGTCGTCATCATCCTGCTGGTGACGGCGGTGGCCCTGGTGTCGGTCTGGCGGGGCCTCGATGGTGGCGTGAAGAAGCTCTCCGAGCTCAAAATGATCCTCGTCGTGCTCTTCTTCCTCTTTATCCTGTTTGCCGGCCCGACCCTGGTGGCCATGGCCGGGTTCTGGACGGGCCTGACGACCTACGTGACCGAGTTCATTTCACTGTCGGCACCCTTCGGCCGCGACGACGACGCCTTTCGACAGGACTGGACGATCTTCTACTGGGCCTGGTGGATCAGCTGGGCGCCCTTCGTCGGCATGTTCATCGCCCGGGTGTCACGGGGCCGGACGATCCGCGAGTTCGTGACCTGCGTGCTGGTGATTCCCAGCCTGTTCATCTTCATCTGGATGGGCGTCGTCGGCTCCATCGCCCTGGACCAGCTCTATGCCAGCCCGAGCACCAGCCTGGTCAAGGAGTACGTGATCGACAGCTACAGCCCCGAGCTGTCGCTGTTCGGCATGCTCAACGAGCTGCCGCTGACGGGGCTCATGTCGACCATCGCCATCGTGCTGGCACTGATCTTCTTCGTCACCTCGTCGGACTCCGGCTCGCTGGTAATCGATACCATCACCGCCGGTGGCAAGATCGACGCCCCCAGGACCCAGCGGATGTTCTGGGCGATTGTGGAGGGACTGATCGCCATCGTGCTGCTGCTTGGTGGCGGCCTATCGGCGCTGCAAGCCGGGGTGACGGCGACGGCAATTCCGTTCTCCATCGTGATGCTGTTGATGTGCTACTCGATCATCAAGGCGCTGAATGGCGAGCTGAAACGTGCACTTCCCTGAAGCCGGCAGCATCTGACGTCGATGCCCCGGCCACCGCAACGGGCTCCACCTCGGTGGGGCCCGTTGCGTTGAGCGAGTGCCCTTACTGGCCGGGGGCATCAAGCGCTCGCTGGGCTTGGCCCCGCGTGGCATCCTCACCCCATCCCTTTCTGCAGGAGAACCCCCATGGCGATCTACCAGTACGCAGAGTACCGCCCCGAGCTCCATGACGATGTCTACGTGGCCGAGACGGCCGATGTGATCGGCCAGGTCACCCTCAAGCGTGGCGCCAGTGTCTGGTACCAGGCGGTGCTGCGCGGTGATACCGATCACCTCGAGGTGGGCGAGGAGAGCAATATCCAGGACGGTGCGGTGCTGCATGCCGACCCCGGCTTTCCCCTAAGGGTGGGCAAGGGCGTGACGGTGGGTCACCAGGCGATGCTGCACGGCTGCACCGTCGGCGACGGCAGCCTGATCGGCATCCAGGCGGTGATCCTCAATGGCGCGGTGATCGGCGAGAACTGCCTGGTGGCGGCCGGCGCCGTGGTCAAGGAGAACGCCGTGTTTCCGCCCAACTCGCTGATCGTCGGCGCCCCGGCCAAGGTGGTCCGCGAGCTCTCGGAGGAGGCCATCCAGGGGCTGAAGAAGAACGCGGCCGGCTATGTGGAGCGGGGGCGCCTTCACGCGAGCCAGCTGAAACGCATCGGCTGACTGTCCGCGCGGCTCGGGCCGCCGGGGACCTACTCGAAGATGATCCTGGGTAGATAAAAGGACACCACCCAGTTCGGCGCATCCACGACCTCGCTGATGCGCAGGTCGCCGCACACCGAGCAGAGCATGTAGGCCTGCTCGGCAGGAAGGTTGCGTGTCCTGCCCAACCAGTCGATAGCGCCTTCCACCGCCTGACGGGCTCCCGTCATCAGGTCCGGGCCGACGCCCGTGAATACCTCGTAGCCGGCGCCATCCAGGTGGCGTGTCACCGGGCCCGAGGTGCTGACCACCGGGCGATACTTCATGCGACCCATAATCCGATGACCATCAGGGTGGGGGAGACGCTGATACAGCTGATCGAGGCAGCGTTGGAAACCTCCATGCAGACCCTTCCTGGGGTTGCCCTGAAGGACCATGAGGCGATCTATGCGGCCTTTCAGGCGGGAGATGAGGAAGCGGTAAAGGCAGCCATCGAGGTCAGTAGCGAAAGCTGGGAAACCAACCTCACCTATATGAGTTGACGGGATGGCTTGCGATCAAGGTGTCGCCTCTTGCCTCTGCCTCATTGGTCAAAGACTGGTGATGGACTGGCGGGGGTGATGACCTAGATACCTCAAGCGTCGTCGAGGCGTCACAACCCACATGGCCCCGCTCCTACCGGAGCGGGGCCATGTCATGTCGGCTACGGCAGATTCAGCCGATGGCGTCGACGCCGGCTTTTGCCACCTGGACATCCTGGTCGGGCTTGACGCCGGAGATGCCAACGCTGCCGGCAACCTCGCCGTCTACCAGCACCGGTACGCCGCCGGCCAGCAGCGACTGCATGGGCGCGGTGACGAAGGCGGTGCGGCCTCCATTGATCATGTCCTCGAAGGCCTGGGTCTCACGGCGGCCGATGGCGGCGTTGCGGGCCTTCTGGGACGCCACGTCGGCGCTGAAGGGCGGTGCGTTGTCCATGCGGCGCAGGCCGAGCAGGTGGCCGCCGTCATCGGCCACGGCGATGGTCACGCCCCAGCCGTTGGCCTCGGCTTCCTGCTGGGCGGCATCGAGGATGGCGTTCACGTCGGTCAGGGTCAGGGCCGGTTTTGTCTTCATGGGTATCTCCTCAGGGGGTTAGAGCTTCGTCGACGATCTCGATCCAGTGTCTGACTTCGGTGCGGTTGGCGCCGGCGAGGTGGGTCTGGCAGCTGAATGATTGAGCGCCGTGACGATCATTCATGCTAGTGCCTCATCGACGATCTCGATCCAGTGTCTGACTTCGGTGCGGTTGGCGCCGGCGAGGTGGGTCTGGCAGCCGATATTGGCCGTGACGATCACTTCGGGCTTGCCGGCCTCGAGGTTGTCGAGCTTGTTGTCGCGCAGCTGGGTGGCGAGCTCGGGCTGGGTGATGGCGTAGGTGCCCGCCGAGCCGCAGCAGAGATGGGCATCGGCCACCGGCGTGAGGATGAAACCGAGCCGGGTCAGTACGGTTTCCACGGCGCCGCCGAGCTTCTGGGCGTGCTGCAGGGTGCAGGGGCAATGGAAGGCAAGTCGGCGGCCCTGCGCCACCTCGAGGCTGTCGATGGTCTCGTCGCGGAGCACTTCGACCAGGTCCTTGGCCAGCTCGCCCACTCGGGCGGCCTTCTCGGCGTAGGCCGGGTCATCCTTGAGGATCTCGCCGTACTCCTTCACGAAGGCGCCGCAGCCGCTGGCGGTCTGGACGATGGCTTCTGCGCCTGCTTCCAGGTGCGGCCACCAGGCATCAATATTGGCACGCGCCCGGGCCCGGCCGTCGTCATGGGCGTTCAGGTGGAAATCGATGGCGCCGCAGCAGCCCTCCTTCGCCACCGGGTTCAGGCCGATGCCGAGGCGGTCCAGCACCCGGGCGGTGG
>PWIZ01000304.1 GCA_003560175.1 Halomonas sp.
ACGATGCCCGCTTCATCCTGCTGCTGGCCCAGAGTGAACTGCGTCTCGGTAACGTCGCCGCCGCCGAGGCCCGCACCGATGCCCTGCTCGAGACTCATGCCGGCAGTGGAGAGTTGCGCCTGGCGCTGGCCCGACTCTACCTCGACGAACACGCCACCGAGTCGGCCCGGCGCTTGCTGCTGCCGCTGGTGGACGACGCCGACACCCCGCCGCTGGCCTTCCTGCTGCTCGGCGCCACCGCCGAGGCGGAAGGCGAGGTGGACAACGCCCTGCTGTACTATCGCCAGGTGGCTCCGGGGCCCGAGTTCCTGCCGGCACGCCTGCGCGCCGCCGAGATGCTGATCGAGGACGATCGCCTGCTCGACGCCCGTGCCTTCCTGCGTATCGAGCGACTGCGCCACGAGGCGCATTTCGCCGACCTGGTCACTCTTGAAGTGGAACTGCTGGAACGTGCCGGCCTCGCCGACGAGGCCAGCGCCCTGCTCGACCGCGAGCTCGATCGCACCCCCAACGATGAGGCGCTTCTTTACCTGCGGGCGATGCGCGCCTGGGAATCCGGCGACCTCGAGGCCATGGAGCGCGACCTGGGTCGCATCATCGAACGTAATCCCGACAACGCCATGGCTCTCAACGCCCTGGGCTATACCCTGGCCGACCTGAACATCGGCGAGCGTCTAGAGGAGGCACGCGAGATGATCGAGCGCGCCCATGAGCTGGACCCCGGCAACCCGGCCATCATGGACAGCCTGGGCTGGGTGCATTTCCGCCTGGGCGACCCCGAGCGCGCCCTTCCCTGGCTGGAGCGCGCCTACGCCACCCTGCCCGACCAGGAGGTCGCCGCCCACCTGGCCGAGGTGCTGTGGGCGCTGGAGCGGCGCGAGGACGCCCGCGCCCTGGTGCGCGAGGCGCTGGAGCGCTTCGACGACCGCCCGGTGCTCGACGAACTCCTCGAGCGCATCCCCGATCTAGCCCCCCGATGACAACCAGTCCCGACCTGTCAACCACCCCGAGATCTGCCATGACACCTCGACTTTCCCTGCGACTGCTGACCCCCCTGCTGGTCCTGGCACTCCTGGCCGGCTGCGCCGGGCGCACCCCGGCACCGGATGAGGAGCGAACCGCCGGCCAGTGGGAGGCCCAGGGTGAGCGCCTCGCGTCCATGGACACCTGGATGCTGGCCGGCAAGGCCGGTCTGCGCACTCCCCAGGAATCGACCAGCGCCAACCTGGACTGGAGCCAGCACCCCCACTATTACCGCCTGCTGATCAGCGGGCCCTTCGGCAGCGGCCGCAGCACTCTGGAGGGGCGCGAGGGGCGCTTCTCGCTGACCACCGGCGAGGGCCGCTTCGAGGCCGAGACCCCCGAGGCCCTGATGGAACAGCAGCTCGGCTGGTCGCTGCCGCTCGGCGCCCTCTCCGACTGGATCCGCGGCCTGCCCTCCGAGGGCAGTCGCCACGAGCTCGAGCTCGACGAACTTGGCTTCCCCCGGCGCCTCGAGCAGGATGGCTGGGAGATCGACTATCGCGACTGGGTCCTGGCGGAGGCGCTATGGCTGCCTCGTCGGCTGGTGATGACCTACGGCGACCTGCGCGTGACCCTGGTGGTCACCGACTGGCGTCCCGTCGTTGATGAGTAAGCCGAGGAGTGACGCCGTGAGCGAGCCGAGCGACAGCGCCATGATCGCGCCCCCCGCCGAGCCCCTCGTGCTGCCCGCCCCGGCCAAGCTCAACCGGCTTCTGCACATCGTCGGCCGCCGCCCCGACGGCTACCACGAGCTACAGACCCTGTTCCAGTTCCTCGACCATGGCGACACCCTGCGCTTCAGCCGCCGCGAGGATGACGAGATCCACCTGACCCCCGAGATCCCCGGAGTGCCCCGGGAAGAGAACCTGATCGTGCGCGCCGCCCGCCTGCTTCAGGCCGAAAGCCGCTGCCGGCGGGGCGCCGACATCCGTCTTGAGAAACGCCTGCCCATGGGGGGCGGCCTGGGTGGCGGCAGCAGTGATGCCGCCACCGCCTTGCTAGGCCTCGACGCCTTGTGGGGCCTGGACCTGTCCCTCGACCGCCTGGCCGAGCTCGGCCTTGCGCTGGGCGCCGACGTACCGGTGTTCGTGCGCGGCCATGCTGCCTGGGGGGAAGGGGTCGGCGAACGCCTCACCCCGGTAGAACTCGACACGCCCTGGTTCGTGGTGGTTCATCCCGGCGTGGCGGTATCCACCCCCGCGGTATTCGGGGCCGGCGAATTGACACGCCACACCCCCCCGATTACCATAGCGCGCGCTCTTCAGGGGGGAGCGTCAGGCTGGCGCAACGATTGTGAAGCCACGGTCAGGGCCCTCTACCCGCCTGTAGCAGACGTGCTCGACTGGCTGTCGACGAGGGCGCCGGCCATGCTGACGGGTACCGGGGCCTGCGTCTTTGCCCGCCTGGCCAGTGAGGCAGATGCCGACAGGCTGCTCGCCGATATCGCCGATCGCTGGCAGGCCTTCAAGGCCCGCGGCCTGAACCGCTCTCCTCTCCATGATGTTCTGGGTCGATGAGCCCCACCCGGGCGGTGGGACCCCTCTCGACACCCGATGATCCAACCCTGCATAGGTGGCTGCGCGTGTCAAAATTGATGGTTTTCACCGGGAACGCCAATCCCGAGCTCGCCCGAAAGATCGCCGAGAGTCTGGACACCCGCATGGGCAACGCCACGGTGGGTCAGTTCAGCGACGGCGAGATCGCGGTTGAAATCAACGAGAACGTGCGCGGCAAGGACGTCTTTGTCCTGCAGTCCACCTGTGCGCCGACCAATGACAACCTGATGGAACTGGTGCTGATGGTGGATGCCCTGCGTCGCGCCTCCGCGCACCGGATCACCGCTGTAGTGCCCTACTTCGGCTATGCCCGTCAGGATCGCCGGGTGCGCTCCGCCCGCGTGCCGATTTCCGCCAAGATCGTCGCCGACGTACTGGTCAAGGCCGGCGTCGACCGAGTGATGACCATGGACCTCCACGCCGACCAGATTCAGGGCTTCTTCGATGTGCCGGTGGACAACGTCTACGGTTCACCGATCCTGCTCGATGACATCGAGCGCCAGAACTACGAGAATCTGGTGGTGGTCTCTCCCGACGTCGGCGGCGTAGTACGTGCCCGGGCCATCGCCAAGCAGCTCAACGCCGACCTGGCCATCATCGACAAGCGGCGCCCCCAGGCCAACCAGGCCCAAGTGATGCACATCATCGGCGAGATCGAGGGTCGCAACTGCGTGGTGGTGGACGACATGATCGACACCGCCGGCACCCTGTGCAAGGCCGGCGAGGCTCTCAAGCAGCACGGGGCCCTGCGCGTCGTGGCCTACGCCACCCATCCGATCCTCTCGGGACCCGCGGTAGACAACATCGTCGGTTCGGTGCTGGACGAGGTGGTAGTCACCGATACCATTCCGCTCTCCGACAGCGCCCGCCGATGCGGCCATATCCGCCAGCTCAGCGTGGCCGGCCTGATCGCCGAGGCGATCCGTCGGGTGAGCAATGAAGAATCCGTCAGCGCCATGTTCCATTGACACGATACCCACCGAGCGTCGCGCGCGGTGGCTCGGGAACCGGTGCCGGAAAGCGCCCTGCGGGGCAACTGGAAGCGTCGCGATCAGGTCGCGGGTCGCGTCGTTTTCCTTACTTTGATGAAGAGGCAATACCATGTCTGATTTTACCCTTAGCGCCAGCGTTCGTAACGACCTGGGGAAAGGTGCGAGCCGCCGCCTGCGTCGTGTGAACCTCGAGGTGCCGGCCATCGTCTATGGCGGCGAGCAGGCTCCCCAGCCGATCTCCGTGGAGACGGCCGCCTTCTACAAGGCCGTCGAGCACGAATCCTTCTTCTCTTCCGTGATCGACCTGGTCATCGACGGCAAGAGCGAGCAGGTGGTGGTGCGTGACATGCAGCGTCACCCCTTCAAGCCGCTGATCACCCACGCCGATTTCCTGCGCATCGACGCCACCCACGAGATCACCATGAACGTGCCGCTGCACGTGGTGGGCGAGGAGAACTGCCTGGCCATCAAGGATCACGACGGCGAGCTGCACGTGCTGGCCAACGAGATCTCGGTCAGCTGCCTGCCGAAGGACCTGCCCGACTACCTGGAAGTGGACATCTCCGAGGTCGAACTGGGCACTACTCTGCACCTCTCCGACCTCAAGGTGCCGGCCGGCGTGACCCTGGTCGATCTGACCCACGGCGACGACCATGACAAGGCCGTGCTCAGCGTCACCAAGGCCAAGGTTCGCGGTGGCGACGACGAAGGTGAAGCCGCCGAGGGCGAGGAAGGCGAGCAGAACGACGAGGCATAACCCTCACCGCGTCGCTCTCACCGTCCGGGGGCCGTGCACGGCGCGGCCCCTCCCGGTTACGAT
>PWIZ01000295.1 GCA_003560175.1 Halomonas sp.
AGAAGGGGTTCATGGAGGTGGCCGCCGGGCCGCTGGTGCGCTCCAGCTACCGCGCCGACCGGGTGTTCGAGAAGAACAACCTGGGCCTGGCCGCGCCTGCCGCGGTGCCGGGCCAGGCGCCCGACCCCGACCGTATCGACGCCGTCAACGTGGGATAACAGACACAAAGGGCGAGGAAGCGAGGAAACCCTAGCCCCTAGCCCCTCGTTCCTCGCGCCTCGTTCCTGACTATTTCGCGCCCCAACTCCCGTGCCAGGCACTCCGCCAGCCGCTCCCCCACCGCCGCCACCTCCGGGCAGTCGTCGACGAAATCCGCCAGCCGCGCCATCGTCATGCCGGCATAGCCGCAGGGGTTGATGCGCTGGAAGGGGGAGAGGTCACCGTCGACGTTCAGCGCCACGCCGTGGAAACTGCCGCCGCGGCGGATCCGCAGCCCCAGCGAGGCGATCTTCGCCTCGCCCACCCCCGTGTTCACATAAACCCCCGGCGCATCGGGGCGCGCCCACGCCTCGACGCCCTGCTCGGCCAGCAGGGCGATCACTGCGCGCTCCAGCCCGCTGACCAGGTCGCGCACGCCCAGGCGTGAACGGCGCACGTCGATCAGCGGATAGAGCACCACCTGGCCGGGCCCGTGATAGGTCACCTGGCCGCCGCGGTCGGTCTGCACCACCGGAATGTCACCGGGCATCAGCAGGTGCTCGGGCTTGCCCGCCCGACCCTGGGTGAAGACGGGGTCGTGCTCTACCAGCCATAGCTGATCGGGCGTCTCGGCATCGCGACGGTCGGTGAGCTCGCGCATCGCCTGCCACACGGGGGCGTAGGGCCGACGACCGAGTCGATGCAGTTCGATAGGTGGCAGCGAAGGCGACTGGCAGGGCGATTCAGAGGGGCTCTGGGCCATCACAGCACCATATGCACGCGGCCGGTGGCCTTGAGCTCCAGGAACAGCGCCTGAAGCTGGGCCTCACCGGTGGCGCGGATGGTCAGGCGAACCGACTGGTAGCGGCCGTTACGGCTCTCCACCACCCGCAGATCGGTGGCATCGAAGTGCGGGTCGTGGCGAGTGACCACCTGACAGACCATGGCGGCGAAGTCCTCGGCGGCTTCGCCGACCACCTTGATCGGGTAGGCGCAGGGGAAGGTGATCCTGGGCGGCTTGCCGGCGGCCGGCCGGCTCGGCTGGCGCAGGTCGCGAAGAGACTTGTCGTTCATGGGCATTCCAACGGGTTGCGTGTATAAGACCATTTTACGCACCCCGACAGCGAGGGGCGAGGAGCTTCCTCATCCCTTGTGGCTTGCTCCTCACCGCTGGCCGAAGGCCTATCCGAACCAGCCGCCGACCAGGTTGGAGAAGAAGCGGCGGACCTGATCGACCAGCTTCTTGACGAAACCGCCCTCCTCCACCGACTCCAGGGCGACCAGCGGCTGTTCGCCCACTACCTCCTCACCGAGGCGCACCGCGAGGGTGCCGACTCGCTGACCGGCCGTGATGGGGGCGGCCAGGTCGCCCTGGATATCCAGTCGAGCCGTCAGCTCCTCGTTACGCGCCCGCGGCACCGTCATCATCACATCGCGGTCGACGCCCACCGGCAGCTGGTTGTGCTCACCGCCCCACACCCGGGGAGTGTTGAGCACCGAGCCGGCGTCGTAGAGTTTGACGGTCTCGAAGTAGCGGAAGCCGTAGCTCAGCAGCTTCTGGGTCTCCTGGGCGCGGGACTCCTCGGAGTTGGTGCCCATCACCACGGAGATCAGCCGCATCCCGTCGCGCTTGGCGGAGGCCACCAGGCCATAGCCCGCTTCGGTGGTCCAGCCGGTCTTCAGGCCGTCCACGGTAGAGTCACGCCACAGCAGTCGATTGCGGTTGGGCTGCCGGATGTCGCTGAAGGTAAAGTATTTCTCGGCGTAGATCGCGTAGTGCTCGGGATAGTCGTTGATGATGTACTGAGAGAGCAGCGCCATGTCACGGGCCGAAGAATACTGTTCGAGATGTGGCAGACCGGTGGCGTTGGCGAAGCTGGTGTTGTGGAGGCCCAGGCGGGTGGCATGCTGGTTCATCAGGTCGGCGAAGGGCACCTCGCCGCCGGCCAGGTGCTCGGCCACGGCCACGCTGGCATCGTTGCCGGAGGCAATGATGATGCCGTAGAGCAGATCGCGGATCGATACCTGGGTATCCACCTCGATGAACATCTTGGAGCCCCCGGTACGCCAGGCGTTTTCGCTGATCCGCACCATGTCATCCATGGTGATGTTGCCGCGGTCCAGCTCACGCTCCACCAGATAGGCGGTCATCAGCTTGGTCAGACTCGCCGGAGGCAGCCGCTCATCGGCATTGTGCTCCACCAGGACCCGGCCACTGTCGGCATCCATCAGAAACCAGGACTTGGCGGCCAGCTGGGGCGGCGAGGGGATCATGACCTGCGGCTGTGGCACCGGCACGCTCTGGGCCGAAGCCAGCGTCGATACCATCACCAGGCAGGCCAGAAGCGCCGGAATCCAATGCAGGCGACGAAGCAAAAACAACTCTCTCATGGGGCAGGTCTCATGGAACGTTCAGGGGGAAAGAAATAGGCACCGATCAATCGGCGCCGTTGACGACAAAGCTCTGTTCGAAGCCGGCACGGCGCAGCTCGCCGCGCACCGGCTCCACCTGATCGGCGCTGGCCAGCGGTCCCACCTGGACGCGGTAGACCCCTGTCGAGGTGGCGACTCGCACCGGGTGGGAGAGCTCGTTCTGGAGCCGGGCCTGCAGCGCCTGGGCGCTATCGGCGGAGCCCAGGGCGGCGATCTGTAGGAAGATGGGGCTGCCGGCAGCGGGGCGGCCAGACGCGGCCGCACTGTTGGCGGACGGAGCGGCCTGCGGCGCAGGGGCGGAGACCACCTGACTGGCCGCACTGTTGGCGGACGGAGCGGCCTGCGGCGCAGGAGCGGAGACCACCTGACTGGCCGCCTGGCGGGCGGGAGGCGCCACCGCCGCGGCGGTGGCGCCGCTGCGCGTGCTGCCACCGCCGTTCTCGGCCAGCCACTGCTCTACATCGATGGCCTCCACCTTCACCCGACCGGTGCCGCGATCCAGGATATCCAGCCGCGCGGCGGCGGCGTAGGAGAGGTCGATCTCGCGATCATTGTGGAAGGGGCCGCGGTCGTTGACCCGCACGATCGCCGAGCGGCCGTTGTCCCGATTGGTGACCCGCACGTAGCTGGGCAGCGGCAGCGAGCGATGGGCGGCACTCATCTTGTACATGTCGTAGATTTCACCATTGGAGGTGGCATAGCCGTGGAACTTCTCGCCATACCAGGACGCCGTACCCTGGCGGGCGTAGCCGCGGGCATCGGGCAGCACCCGGTAGGTCTTGCCCCACACCTCGTAGGTGGAACGGTTGCCACCCCGGGAAGGCGCCTCGACTCGCGGCACCGCATCGGGGATCCGGCTGACATCCGGAGGATCCAGGGGGTAGGCGTCACCGGACATGGCGTAGCGCCCGCCCCCGGTGGAGGGCGACGCCGATGCGCTGGACGCCTGGGTGTCACGGGGCTTGTCACGGGACTCAGACGGGGCCTCGCCCCCCCTGCCGGCACAGCCCGCCAGCACGACAAGTACCGCCAGCATCGACCAGCGCAGCGTCATGAGGCGTCCTCCTCATCGGTGTGTACCGCTTCGAGCCAGTGGGCATCCAGGGCCCGGGCCGCCTCGATGGCCTCGGCCAGCTCGGTGACCGCCATGGCATAGAGATGGCTGTGGTTGTAGCGGGTGATCACGTAGAAGTTGTAATCACCCAGCACATAGCGCCAGTTGCCCTCGCCGTCCTCCAGGGAGACCGGCAGCAGCGACTGGTCGGCGTCGAGCTCGTCGGGCACGGTGATACCAGCCTCGGCTACGGCACTGGCCGCGACTGCCGGCGGGCGCGCCGCACGATTGAAGTCGATCCCCTCCGGTGGGGTCGCGGGCCCCTCGGCGTCGTGATAGATCGGCTCGCCGCCGCGCCAGCCATGCTCGGAGAAGTAGTTGCCCACGCTGCCGATGGCGTCCACCGGGTTGGTCCAGAGGTCGCGGATGCCATCGCCATCGAAGTCGACGGCGTAGGCGCGATAGCTGGTGGGGATGAACTGCGGATAGCCCATGGCACCGGCGTAGGAGCCGGTGAGCTCGCCGGGCGCAACGCCCTGCTCGTGGGTAATCTCGAGGAAGGCGGCCAGTTCACCGCGAAAGAAGTTGCCCCGGGTCGGGTGATGGAAGGCCAGGGTGGCCAGGGAGTCGATCACCCGATGGCGACCGGTGAAGCGGCCATAGCTGGTCTCGACGCCAATGATGGCGGCGATCACCTCGGCGGGTACGCCATACTCGGCCTCGGCGCGCTCGAAGGCGTCGCGATGCACCTCCACAAAGGTGACGCCACGGTGGATGCGCTCGGGCTGCAGGAAGATCTCGCGGTACTCATCCCAGCGCAGGCGGCGCTCGGCGGCACCGGCCATGGCGTCGAGCACCCCCTGCTGGAAGTCGGCGGAGGCCATGGCGGCCTCCAACCAGTCGCGCTCGATGCCCTTGCCGACCAGCTCCTCGACCAGCTGACGGGTCTCGGCGTGGCTGCGCGGGTCGAAGTCCGCCGCCAGCGAGCTCATCGAGACGCCCAGGGCGGCCATTGTAACCAGCGCTTTCACACCGTGGTTTCGAATCCGTAACATGCAGCTCTCTCCCTGATTCGGCTGCCGGATGCCCGCAGCGGCACTAGCGCGGGAGCAAGCGGCGGTGCGCGTTAATGGCCATGAGAATACCGAAACCCGCCAGCAAGGTCACGCTGGAGGTGCCGCCATAGCTGACCAGCGGCAGGGGCACGCCGACCACCGGCAGGATGCCGCTGACCATGCCCACGTTGACGAAGACATAGATGAAGAAGGTCAAGATGACACTGCCCGCCACCAGGCGCCCGAAGGTATCCTGGGCGCCGACGGCCAGCCACAGGCCACGGCTGATGATCAGCAGGTAGAGCAGCAGGATCGACACGATACCGACCAGGCCGAACTCCTCACCGAGCACCGCGACGATGAAGTCGGTATGCCGCTCGGGCAGGAACTCCAGCTGGGACTGGGTGCCCTGCAGCCAGCCCTTGCCGAACACCCCGCCGCTGCCGATGGCGGTGGTGGACTGGATGATATTCCAGCCCGATCCCAGGGGGTCGCTGTTGGGATCGAGGAAGGTCAGTACGCGCTGGCGCTGGTAGTTGTGCAGGTTCGCCCACAGCAGCGGCAGGGCCGCGGCGACCATCACCGCCAGTCCGGCGATGAAGCGCCAGGAGAGCCCCGCCAGCAGCACCACGAAGGCCGCCGCCGAGGTGACCAGCAGCGAGGTGCCGAGGTCGGGCTGCTTGGCGATCAACGCCACCGGCACACCGATCAGCAGCGCGCATACCAGGATGTCACGCAGCCGCGGGGGGAGCTCCTGGCGGCTCAGATAGGCGGCCGCCATCAGCGGCACGGCCAGCTTCATCATCTCGGAGGGCTGGAAGCGGATGACCCCGGGGATCACCAGCCAGCGCTGGGCCCCCATGCCCACATCGCCGACCAGCTCCACCGCCACCAGTAGCAGCACGCCCAGCACATAGAGCGGCAGCGCCCAGCGCAGCAGCGTCGACGGCGACAGTTGGGCCAGCAGGAACATCACCACCAAGGCCACCCCGAAGCGGATACCCTGGGCGATCACCGCCTCGATACGCTGACCAGTGGCGCTATAGAGCACCACCAGGCCCGCCGCCATCAGCACCAGCAGCATGCCCAGCAGCCAGGGGTCCAGATGAAGGCGCTCCCACAGGGTGCGGCGTCGGGAGATCCCGCTGGCCGGAGCACGAACCGGATGGGCGCGCAGTACCCGGGAGAGGTCGATCATGCCCATGGGTCAGTTCCCCGCAATTTGACCATCGTCTTCCTCCATTGCCTCACGCAGCTCCTCCACATCGAGCTCACGATCCCTGAGCAGCCAGGCATCGGTCATGGCCCGGGCCAGGTGGGCGGCGTGGGTGCTGCCGCCGCCGGCGTTCTCGACAATCACCGACACCGCGATCTGCGGGTCCTCCGTGGGCGCGAAGGCCATGAACAGGGCGTGGTCGCGCAGCCGCTCGGCCAGCTCCTCGGCGTTGTAGCGCTGGTCCTGGCCCAGCGAGAAGACCTGGGCGGTGCCGGACTTGCCGGCCATGCGGTACTCGAGCCCCACCCCGGTGCGCCGCGCCGTGCCCTCGTGGCCGGTCATCACCTTCTCCATACCGGAGAAGACCCGGTCCCACCAGGCGTCGTTGGAGATCACGATATCCGGCGGGGTCTGGGGCACCCGCTCGGGCACCGGCGCGTCACCGATGTGGCTGGCCAGGCGCGGCTTGACCCACTGGCCGCGGTTGGCCAGCACCGCGGTGGCGGTGGCCAGCTGAAGCGGCGTGACCTGCCAGTAGCCCTGGCCGATCCCCACGGAGAGGGTCTCCCCCGGGTACCAGGGCTGGTTGAAGCGACCGCGTTTCCAGTCCCGGGAGGGCATCAGCGCCGTGCTCTCGCCGAACACGTCATGGCCCACCCGCTGCCCGAAGCCGAAGGCGCTCATATTGTCGTGGATCCGGTCGATGCCCAGGTCGTGGGCCAGGGAGTAGTAGTAGGTGTTGTTGGACACGGCGATGGAGCGCTCCATGTCGACCCGGCCGTGCCCCCAGCGCAGCCAGTTACGATAGCGCCGGGAGTCGCTGGGCAGCTGATAGAACCCCGGGTCGTGAATGGTTCTGTCCGGGGTGATCACACCTTCCGCCAGGCCGGCGAGCGCCAGGAAGGGCTTGATGGTAGAGCCCGGCGGGTAGTGGCCGCGGATCGCCCGGTTGTAGAGCGGCAGATCGAGATCTTGCTGCAGCCCCCGGTAGGAGGCCACGTCGATGCCGGTGACGAACTGGTTGCTGTCGAAGCCCGGGGCCGAGACCATGGCGAGGATCTCACCGGTCTGGGGCTGGATGGCCACGATAGAACCGCGGCGACCGTCCATCAGCTCATAGGCCAGCGTCTGCATCTGCTTGTCGAGGGTCAGGGTCAGGTGCTGGCCCGGCACCGGATCGGTGCGCCCCAGCTCGCGCAGCACCCGCCCACGGGCGTTGGTCTCCACCTTGCGCAGTCCCGCCTGGCCGTGCAGTTCCGCTTCATAGAACCGCTCGACCCCGGTCTTGCCGATGAAGTGGGTGCCGGCGTAGCGGCCGGTATCGAGGGTCGCCATCTCCTCGGCATTGATGCGTCCCACGTAGCCCAGGGCGTGTGTTATCACCTCGGCATCCGGGTAGTAGCGCAGCAGCTGGGCCTCCACCTCGACGCCGGGCAGCAGGTGCCGGTTTACCGACACCCGGGCGATCTGATCCTCGTCCAGATCGCTCATCAGCAGCGCCGGCTGGAAGGGGCGCTGGCGCTGGCGGGAGCGCACCCGGAAGGCGTCGGCCTCCTCATCGGGCAGCGCGAGCAGCTCCACCAGCAGCGACAGGGTGGCATCCAGGTCTTCGACCCGTTCGCGCACCAGGGTGAGGTTGTAGGTGGGTCGGTTCTCGGCCAGCAGCACGCCGTTGCGATCGTAGATCAAGCCGCGGGTGGGCGGCAGCGGCTCCACCCTCACCCGATTCTTCTCGGAACGAGTGCTGTAGACCTCGTGCTGGACCACCTGAAGGTAGGCCAACCGCCCCATCAGCAGGCCGGTCAAGGCGAACACCAGCACCACGGCCAGCAGGGCGCGCACTCTGAAGATGCGCAGCTCCTGCTCGGGGCTCTTGAGGTTGTCGCGATTCTTGCGCATCGCTCTCTCGGCCGGGCGGCGGCCCGGTCAGCGGTGGTAGGGGTGCCCCACCATCAGGGTCCAGGCGCGATAGAGCTGCTCGGCAAGCAGGATCCGCACCAGCGGGTGGGGCAGGGTCAGCGGCGACAGCGACCAGCGCTGGTGGGCGGCGGCGGAGAGGCCCGGCTCGAGGCCGTCGGGGCCTCCCACCAGCAGCGCTACGTCGCGACCGGCCAGGCGCCAGGCCTCGGCCTGCTCGGCCAGTCGCTCAGTGCTCCAGGGCTTGCCGCCCACCTCCAGGGCCACGAGATGCTCCTCACCGCGCAGCCGGGCACGAATCCGCTCGGCCTCCTGGGCCATGGCCCGGGGGATATCGGCATTCTTGCCGCGCTGGCCGGGGGCGATCTCTTCCACCTCGAGGGCGAAGTCCCGGGGCAGGCGCTTGCGATACTCCTCGATGCCCTGGTTGACCCAGACGGGCATGCGAGTCCCTACCGCCAGCAGGCGTAACCTCATGCGCCGGAGGCCTCGCCCTCGCTGCGCTCGGCGTCGCTGGGCAGGTCGGCCCACAGGCGCTCGAGGTCATAGAGCTGACGGGTTTCCGGCAGCATCACGTGCAACACCACGTCACCCAGATCCACCAGCACCCAGTCGGAGCCGCTCTCGCCCTCCACGCCCAGGGGCTGAAGTCCCGCCTCCTTGGCTTTCTCGACCACGTTTCCGGCCAGGGCGGATATATGACGAGAAGAGGTACCGCTGGCGATAATCATCAGGTCGGTCACGCTGGTCAGGTGCGAGACATCCAGCTGGGCGATGTCCTTGGCCTTGAGGTCCTCCAGCGCGTCAACCGCCAGAGTCTTGAGTGCGTCAGTTTGCATAGGGTCTTCTGTCTGAATGTCGTTGAACTGTCATTGTACCGGGTTGACCGCTCGCTGGCAGCGTCCGTTCCGCCTTCTTCGGTCGCCACACCTCTCGGGGGCTAGCCCGTCGGCACTCGTCACGCTTCGCGTCGATGCGTAGGATGCGCGGCCGATTTGCTCAAGCCAGTCAGTGCCGATAGAGGTCGTGGGCCAGCAGGTGCCGCTCCACCGCCTCGGGCAGCAGGTAACGAACGCTCCTGCCCTCGGCCAGGCGGCGGCGCACCTGGGTGGCCGAGATCGCCATGCGCGAGGGCAGCGCCAGGCGCAACAGGCCGCCGGCGGGGCGTGCCATCAGCGTCTGGGGGCTATCCACTTCGCGACCCGCAATCAGCGCCTCGAGGGCCACCGGCAGCGGCGCCGCATGGTCGGGCCGGTCGATCACCACCAGGTGAGCCAGGACGAACAGACGTTCGGGCTCGTGCCAGTCGGCCAGGCGCAGAAAGGCGTCTTGGCCCAGCGCCATGACCAGGCGCGCCTCGACGCCGACCTCCTCGCGCAGCGAGGCCAGGGTGTCGGCGCTGAAGGAGGGGCCTTCGCGGTGCAGCTCCCGGGGGTCGGCGACCAGCCCGGGGGTGTCACCGATACCCAGGCGCAGCAGGGCCAGACGCTGTTCCGGTGAGACCCGGGGCTCGCCGCGCAGCGGCGGCACGCTGGCCGGAACCATATGGACCCGGTCCAGTGCGAGCGCCTCGCGAAGCTCCACGGCGCTGCGCAGGTGGCCCAGGTGTACCGGGTCGAAGGTGCCGCCGAGCATGGCGAGCCGAGGAGGCCGGGGCGGGCTGGCCTCTTGCGCCGACAGCGGCAGGTGCATGACCTCGCTCACTGACGGATCTGACCATCGCCCAGCACCACGTACTTGCGGGTGGTGAGCCCCTCGAGGCCCACCGGCCCGCGGGCGTGGAGCTTATCGGTGGAGATACCGATCTCGGCGCCCAGGCCGTACTCGACGCCGTCGGCGAAACGAGTCGAGGCGTTGACCATCACCGAGCTGGAGTCCACCTCGGCCATGAAGCGCCGAGCCAGGGCGTAGTCGTTGGTGACGATGGCATCGGTGTGATGGGAGCCGTAGCGCTCGATGTGTTCGATGGCGGCCTCGATGCCGTCTACCACGCGGATCGCCAACACCGGGGCCAGGTACTCGGCACCCCAGTCCTCCTCGGTGGCGACGGAAGCCTCGGGCAGCAGCGCCCGGGTGCGCTCGCAGCCGCGCAGTTCGACGCCGTGCTCGGCGTAGGCGGTGGCCAGGCGGGGCAGCAGCCTCTCCGCCACCGGCGCATCCAGCAGCAGGGTCTCCATGGTGTTGCAGGTGCCATAGCGATGGGTCTTGGCGTTGACGGCGATGGCGTGGGCCTTGTCCAGATCCGCCGTGGCATCCACGTAGACGTGACAGACGCCGTCCAGGTGTTTGATCACCGGCACCCGGGCCTCCCGGGAGATCCGCTCGATCAGCGACTTGCCGCCGCGGGGAATGATCACGTCGACATACGCCGGCATGGCAATCAGCCTGCCTACGGCGGCGCGGTCGGTGGTGGCCACCACCTGCACCGCCGCCTCGGGCAGGCCGGCATCGGCCAGGCCGTCCCGGATGCACCCGGCAATGGCGGCATTGGAGCCGCGGGCCTCGCTGCCGCCGCGCAGGATCGCCGCGTTGCCGGACTTGAGGCAGAGGCTGGCGGCCTCGACGGTGACGTTGGGCCGCGACTCGTAGATGATGCCGACCACCCCCAGCGGTACGCGCATCTGTCCTACCTGGATGCCGCTCGGCCGGAAGCGCAGCCCGTCGATCTCGCCGACCGGGTCGGGGAGTGCCGCCACCTGGTGCAGGCCCTCAATCATGGCGTTGATTCGCGCCGGGGTGAGTTCCAGGCGGTCGAGAAGCGCGGCGTCGAGCCCTGCCGTCCGGCCGCGGACCATGTCTTCGGCGTTGGCCGCGGCAATCGCCTCGCGGCGCGCCTCCAGGCGGGCAGCAATAGCCAGCAGGGCGCCGTTCTTGGCTCCGCTGGAGGCGCGGCGCATGACCGCAGCGGCCTGTCGGGCCGACTCGCCGAGGCCGGTCATATAGGCCTCGACGTCCCGGATCGCCTCGTCGGTGGAGATGACTTGTGCTGACATGCCGAAAGAGGTCTCCTGTGGGCGTGGCCAGAGGGACCGGCCAGGGCGTTATACTGGTGCGGTCGGGCCACGGGAATTCGGGTAAGGGAGCTATACTAAGCCACCATGCAGAGCAAGTACAAAGTCGGCCTGCTGCGCCTCAACCTGCTGCTGGCGTCCCTGCTGCCGGCCCTGATGGCGCCGACCTCGACGAACCTGGCCGAGGCCCTGTTGCTGTGGACGGCTGCCGGCTGGCTGGCCCTCTCGGCGGCGCTGATGGAGTTCAGCCACCGCCGCCCTGCCCTGGTGCCCTGGCAGCTGCTGCCCAGCCTGCTGCTGACGGCCCTGCTGTTAACCGCCCCCGAGCGCTTTCCGCTGTGGCTGTGGGCCTGGGCGGCGCTGGTCATGCTTCCTCAGCCGGGCTGGATGTCGGGACTTAACCTGCTGCTGGCGGCGCTCTCCTGGGGCTGGCTGGCCCGCATCATGCCGCCGGAGCAGGCGGCGTTTTCTGGCGCCTTGCTGGCGGCGCTGCTGCTGCTGGGACTTTCCCGCTCCCGGGATCTGGCGCCGCTGCGCGGCGTGGCCCGCCGTCGCGCCTACCTGGTCCCCGGCCTGCGCCTGTGGCCCCGCGCCCAGCTGGGCCGCGACCTGCCCCGGGAGCGAGCCCGCATCCACCGCGACGGCGTGCATGGTGAACTGCTGCTGCTGCGCACCAGGCGCAAGCGCTTCTGGCACCAGGCCCAGCGGCTGTGCGCCCTGACCCGGAGCTTCGAACACTGCTATCGGCTCGATGGCCGCACCCTGGCCACGGTGCTGCTCTCTCCGGATGCCGAACAGGCCGAACACCGACGCGCCGACCTGCTGGCGCAGCTGGGGCCCGTGCGGCAGCTGCGCGTCACGCCCCTGGCTCAGGTCAATTCGGTGGCGGAAGAGTACCGAGCGCTGGAGCGCCAGCCCGGGACGACGAGCGCGCCGCATGGGGTGGAGCATGTCTGAGCTGCAGCACACCAGGCTACATGCCGGCCTTTACTCCCTCGCCGCCCTGCTGCTGGTCGGTCAGGCCAGCTGGCTCTATCTGGTCGGTGACTACGACCGCATCCTGCTGCCGGCACTGCTCGCCCCGCTGCTGATCACTGCCGCCCTGATGCGCCTGGGCCAGCCCGAGACCGCCCGGCTCTCGGCCTACCTGGTGCTGGTTTGCGGCTACCTGCTGGTGGCCATGGAACTGCCCGTGCAGTCGTCACTGGCGCCCTTCTGGCTGGGCCTGCCACCGGTGCTGACTCTGCTGCTGCTGCCCCTGGGGCCGGCCATGCTCCTCAACCTCACTCTGGCCCCGATCTGGCTGCTGCTGGGCGAGAGTCTGCTCGATCTCGATCGGGTGCTGGGCTACCTGAGCCTGGTGATGGTGGCCGGCCTGGCCCCCTGGGAAATCCTCCATCAGCGAGCCCTGTTGCAGGCCACCGACCCCCTTGACGAGGAGTGCGAGGCTATCCGTCGCAGCGCCCTGCACGACCGCCTGCAAAGCGAATGCGAGCGTGCCGAGCTGCTCGAGCAGCGCCTGGCGGTGCTGGTGATCCATCTGCCTCAGCTGGAGATGGCCGGCGAGCAGTTCGGTCTCGGGGCCCGAAGGGCACTGCTCACGTCACTCTGCGACACCGTGATGCGCTGCAGCCGAGACCACGACCTGCTGGGCCGCGAGGGCGAGGCCGACTTTTGGCTGGTGCTGCCGGACACCAGCGAAAATGGCGCCCTGCTGGTTCGCCAGCGTCTCGAGGAGTCACTGCGGAGCACGTTACTGCTGGACACCGGCCCGGTGGAGTCGCGCCTGACCGGCTGCCATCTGGGCAGGGGGGAGTCGCCGCAACGCTTCATCCAACGACTGCAGGCCACCGCCCAGCGACACGCCGAATCCTGATCTCATTCCCCCCCGGGCGAGCCCGACACGGAGTCTTCCTTGAACCTTGCCGACGCCCTCTATCAGCTAACGCCCTCTCCCACTCTCCTGCTGTTGATCATCGCGGCCATCGCCCTGGCCGAATCCCTGGCGCTGGTGGGCCTGCTGGTACCCGGTGTGGTGTTGATCACCGCCGCCGCCTCCCTGGCCGGCCATCAGGAGCTGGCACTGCCCGCCATCATCCTGGCGGCCTTCATCGGCGCAGTGCTCGGCGACTGGGCCAGCTTCTGGCTGGGCTACACCCAGCATCAGCGAGTAACCCGGCTCTGGCCGCTGTCACGCCACCCCGAGTGGCTGGCCCGAGGGGCGCATTTCTTCCAGCGCTACGGCACCCTGTCGGTCTTCTTCGGACGCTTCGTCGGCCCGGTTCGCCCGATAGTACCGCTGATCGCCGGGATGCTCAGGATGTCACCGCGGGCCTTCACCTGGGCCAACCTCGCCTCGGCGGCGCTGTGGGCGCCCGCCTATGTGCTGCCGGGCTATCTGCTGGGGCGCACCTGGCAGCAGCTGCTCGATGTCCCCGAGGGCGCCCGGCCGCTGCTGGTGGCCCTGGCCGCCATCCTGGTGGTGCTGGCGGTGGTGTTCTCCTGGCTGCGCCAGCAGGTCGGGCGCAGCGGGCGGCTCTACCGCCTGGTCGCCCTCGGCGCCCGTCGCCATCCGGTGATGCGCCGACTCTGGCTGTCACAGAGCGCCGGCGCTCGGGGCGAGGTGCCCCTGGCCAGCTGGCTGCTTCTGATCCTGTCACTGGGAGGCGTCTCGGGCTGGACGCTGGTGGTGATGCAGCACGGCGCCGATGGCCCCCTGGTGATGGATGCGCGCCTGCAGGCGCTATTTGCCTACCTGACCGTCCCCTGGCTGGAAACGGTGAGTCAGGCGCTGGCCCGGGTGGGCGACACCTATGGGGTGCTGGCCCTGGTGCTGCCCTGGGGGAGCTGGCTGCTGTGGCGACGGCGCCTCGACGCCTTCGTCCATATCGGCGGCGGGCTGGGCCTGATCGCCCTGCTCAACACCTGGGGCAAGGCGTTCTTCGCGCGCCCTCGTCCGGACACGCCAGACTACCTCACCGGCTCCCTGGCCTACCCCAGCGCCCATGCCTCCACGGCGGTGGTGCTGGCCGGGCTGGCCGCCGCCTTCATCGCCCGTGAGCTGCCCCATCAGCAGCGGCACTGGGTCTACTGGGGCGCCATCCTGTTCGCCATGATCATGGCGCTCTCCCGACTGGTCATCGGCGTGCACTGGTTCAGCGACCTGGTGGGGGGCGCCCTGCTGGGCCTGGTGGTCTGTGCCCTGGTGCAGCTCGCCTGGCAGGCCAGGCCACGCGCGCCCCTCGCCCCCTGCCCCTGGGCCTGGTTGACCGTGGGGTCGCTGGCGCTAGTGGCGGTGCGTATCGCCTGGCTGCCGCCGGTCTAGCCGGGTTTCACCGGGTCTCCCCAGCGCGGCACCAGGCGATGCTCGATGCCAAGCTGGTTGAGAATGCGCGCCACGATGAAGTCGACCAGGTCGTCGATCGTGGTGGGCTGATGGTAGAAGCCCGGCGCGGCGGGCAGCATCACCGCCCCCATGCGGGTCAGGGACAGCATGTGCTCCAGATGGATGGCCGAGAGGGGCGTCTCCCGCAGCACCAGGACCAGCTGGCGACGCTCCTTCAGGGCCACGTCGGCGGCCCGCTCGATGAGGTTGTTGCTGGCCCCCGTGGCCACCGCCGAGAGGGTGCCGGTGGAGCAGGGACAGATCACCATGGAGGATGGCGCCCCCGAGCCGGAGGCCACCGGCGCCATCCAGTCCTCACGCCCGAAGCAGCGAATCTGCCCGGGTCGGGCGCCGCTGCGCTCGATCAGCGCCTCGGCCAGCCGTTCGGGCCGCGCCGGCAGGTCCACGTCGGTCTCGGTGGCGATCACCAGATGCGCCGCCTTGGAGATCATGACCCACACCTCATGGTCGGCCGCCACCAGCGCCTCGATGAGCCGCAGGCCGTACTGGGCACCGGAGGCGCCGGTCAGCGCCACGGTGACCGGGGGATGGAAGCTCGTCGACACCCGCGACTCAGCCATGGGCCACCTCCAGGGCGGCGATGAGCTTGTCGTGGATGCCGCCGAAGCCGCCGTTGGACATCACCACGATGCGATCATAGGGCCGGGCCTCCTCGACCAGCGCGGCGACCAGGGCATCCAGATCCCCCTCCAGTCGCCCCGGCACCGGGCTCGCCGCGACAATCGGGGCAAGCGACCACTCCAGCCCCGCCGGCTGATACCAGTAAGCGATATCCGCGGCGGCCACGCACATGGCCAGCCGGTCGCGCAGGGCGCCCAGGCGCATGGTGTTGGAGCGGGGCTCGATCACCGCCAGCAGCCGGCCCCGTGCCGTGGCGGCCCGAAGCCCCTCGAGGGTGGCGGCGATGGCCGTAGGATGATGGGCGAAATCGTCGATCACCTGAATGCCGGCTACCTCGCCGCGCAGCTCCTGGCGCCGCCGCGGGGTCTCGAAGCGCGACAGCGCCGCCGCACCGCGGGCGAGATCGAGCCCGCAGGCGTGGGCGGCGGCCAGCGCCGCCAGGGCATTGTGGGCGTTATAGGCACCGGTCAGCGGCCAGTCCACCACGGCGTCCTCGTCGACGCGCGACGCGCCTTGGCCCTCCTGCTGAACCACCTCTTGATGGATCACCCGGAAGCGCGAGGCGTCCTCGCGCTCGAGTTCAAGGCGCCAGGGGCTCTCGGCCGCACTGCCGAAGCGAGCCACCGGGGTCCAGGAACCCATCGCCAGCACCCGATCCAGGGCCGGCTCGCCGTCGGCCACCAGCAGCCTGCCCTTCCCCGGCACGGTGCGAACCAGGTGGTGGAACTGCCGCTCGATGGCGGCCAGGTCGTCGAAGATATCGGCGTGGTCGAACTCCAGGTTGCCCAGCACCGCGATCTCGGGTCGGTAGTGGACGAACTTGGAGCGCTTGTCGAAGAAGGCGGTATCGTATTCGTCGGCCTCCACCACGAAGGGGGCATCGAGGGCGCCCAGGCGCGCCGAGATGCCGAAGTTGCGCGGCACGCCGCCGATCAGAAAGCCCGGGGCAAGCCCCGCCGATTCCAGTAGCCAGGCCGCCATGCTGGCCGTGGTGGTCTTGCCATGGGTGCCCGCCACGGCGATCACCCGCCGTCCGGGGAGCACTTCCTCGGCGAGCCACTGGGGGCCGGAGACGTAGGGCAGGCCCAGGTCGAGCACCGCCTCCACCTCCGGATTGCCCCGGGAGAGCGCATTACCGATCACTACCCGATCGGGGCGCGGCTCGAGGTTGGCCGGGGCGTAGCCCTCGCGCAGCGCGATGCCCGCCTCCTCGAGCTGGGTGCTCATGGGCGGATAGACCCCGGCATCCGAGCCGCTGACGGTATGGCCAAGCTCCCGGGCCAGCAGCGCCAGGCTGCCCATGAAGGTGCCGCAGATACCGAGGATATGGACGTGCATGCGCTCTCCTGACTGCCGACTTGCGCCGCGGCATCCCACCGCGGCAGGGTGTGGCGAGACTAGCATGGC
>PWIZ01000060.1 GCA_003560175.1 Halomonas sp.
CATGGCCCGGGCTGTGGGCATACGGCCATCGAGCACGACGGCCACGTCGACTATCTACATGACGGTCATCTTCATCACCCTCACCAGGACCATGTCGACGAGCATGTGATCGAGGTCAGCGACACCAACCCGGATCGTTGCACCCCGGACCACCAGTGTCAGGGACATGATCCTGATCATGTCCACGGCCCCGGGTGCGGGCATGAGCCGGTCCCCCACGGTTATCACGTCGATTATCTGGTGGATGGCCACCTCCACCACCCCCATGGGGATCACTGTGATGATCACGGCCCTATCAAGGTGGTGAACTGACCGAGAGTCTCCTGAGCGCAGCGCCACCCCCGTCCGCTTCTGCTCCACTAGCCACCCCGCCCCCTTGCGGCCGGCGCTGCAACGCGGTGGCTGATCTTGTCCCCCGCTTCGCGCAGAATGGCAAGACAAGGAGCAAGGCGGGAGCCAGGGCGATGTCGGGATGGTGGTTAGTACTGGTGGGTGTGATGGCCGCAGGGGCGCTGCTGCATCTGTTCCATCGGCGGTTGAGGGCCAGCCTGGCGGCGCCGCGGGTGCCGGTGGCACTCGGGCTGGCCGACCATGGCGCGGTGGGCGAAACGGTGGGCTTTGCCACCCGGCGAGGCCGGCGCCTCGTCGGCTGGTGGCTGCCCGGCGAGAGCCGCGGCACGGTGGTGGTCACCCATGGCTGGGGCGCCAACCGTGAGCTGATGTTGCCGATGGCGCGACCGCTGCAGGCGGCGGGGTGGAACGTGCTGCTGTTCGATGTGCGCAACCACGGCGAGAGCGGCCCCGATACCTTCTCCTCCATGCCACGTTTCGCCGAGGACACCGAGGCCGCCCTCGAGTGGCTGCGTGCCCGCCCCGGCATGGGGGATGCCCCGGTGGCGCTGCTGGGCCACTCGGTGGGCGCCGCGGCGGTGCTGCTCGCCGCCTCGCGGCGGGATGACGTCAGCGCCGTGGTCAGCCTCTCGGCCTTCGCCCACCCGGACGGCATGATGCGCCGCTGGCTGGCCGAGAAGAGGTTGCCGTTCTTCCCGCTGGGCTGGTATGTGCTGCGCTACGTGGAGTGGGTGATCGGCCACCGCTTCGACGCCATCGCCCCGGTGAACACCCTGCCGAGGGTGCGCTGTCCGGTGTTGCTGGTCCACGGTCGGGACGACCGCGTCATTCCGCCGAGCGATGCCGAGCATCTCCACGCCAGTCGCGGCGCCACGCCGGCCAGGCTTCGCCTGCTGCCCGGCGATCATGACCTCAGCCAGCACCTCGAGGCGGAGCTGCCTGAGCTGCTGGCGTTTCTCGACGAGGCCCTGGTAGAGGCCTCGCCGCAGCCGGTGTGACGGCCTATAGCCCGAGTGCGCGGCGCATCACCTGGCGCTTTGCCGCGTCCAGGCGGTCGGCCACCGCCAGCCCGGCGGCTCCGGCCTGGCGCAACGGCTCCGCTCCGGTGAACACATGGTGCAGGGTCGACATGGCGGCGATCATCGCCAGGGTCTGCGGGCGTCGGGTGCGGGCATAGCCGGCCAGCAGGCCCCGCCCACCGGGGTCCTGCCCCTCCCAGAAGGCGGCGGTCACCCGCTCGGTGAGATCCGTGGCATCCTGCAGCCCCAAGTTCAGGCCCTGGCCTGCCAGCGGATTGATGACGTGGGCGGCATCGCCCACCAGTGCCAGGCGCGGGCGCACGTAGCGTTCGGCGTGTCGCCCTCGGATGGCAAAGCTGGCACGCCCCAGCACCGCCTCGAGGCCACCCAGCCGCTGGGGGAACGTCTGCTCGATGGCCTGGCGCAGCGCCTCGTCGTCCAGCGCCTCGCGCTCGGCGGTAGCCTCCGGGCTGCCATACCACACTAGCGAGGCGTGGTGGCCCGGCAGCGGCAGCATGGCCTGAGGCCCGCCGGGGGTGAAACGCTGCCAGCTGACATCCTGTTGCGGCAGGCAGGTGCGCACGTTGATGATCAGCGCCCGTAGGCCATAGTCCTCGTCGCGGGTGGCGATACCGGCCAGTTCGCGGATTCGCGAGCCGGCTCCGTCGGCGCCCACCACCAACCGGGCGGCCAGCAGCTGGCCGCTATCCAGCTCCAGCAGCGTGCGATGGCTGCCGGGCAGCCAGGCCACCGGCCCGGCGTGGCAATGGGTGGTCACATTCGGCAGCTCGGCGAGCCGCCGCCATAGGGCGCGGCGGATCACCCGGTTCTCGACGAAGTGGCCGAAATCCGGCAGCTCCAGATCGGCGGCGCCGAAATGCAGATGGCGCCGCTCGCTCTCGTCGCTGGCCTCGATGTGCCGAAACGGGCAGCGGCGCGCCTCCGGAATGAAGGGCCAGGCGCCCACCTCCTCCAGCAACTGCTGCGAGGCCAGGTTCAGCGACGAGATGCGCAGGTCGAAGGGGGCGTCGTCGGCAATCGCCTCGGGGGGGCCACCGCCCTCCACCAGCGCCACCGCCATGCCGGCCTGGCCGAGGGCCGCCGCCACGGCCGCGCCGACCATGCCGCCGCCGACGATGATCGCGTCGAGCGTGTCATCCATCCATTTATCTCCTCGAAATGATACTTGCTGGACAGCCTCTCGCTTCTAGAGTGCCATGGGCGGGATGAGCCGGCACCGATCCCTCTTGATGTTGCTGTCATCAAAGTGTCACATAGTCGCGTTAGCGTGCCCGCACTGACACGGAACTGTCATCAAGGCGTCACGAAGGAATCGTCCACTTACACGGCAGACCGCTCATGTCGAACCCAGGACCTTCAGCAGATCGTCCCGCTCTGGCCCGCCAGGCCCCCCCCGAGGTGCCTGCCTGGTTGCGTGGCATCTACGCCGGCCTGTGCCTCTATCTCTTCCTTGCCGCCCTCAACGTACTGGGCGCCGGCCTGGGCACCTTCGGCAGCGACAGCGATCTGCTCGCCCGCGCCTTCGCCTACGGGGCGAACCCCTTTATCGCCCTGATGGCCGGCGTGCTGGTCACCATGGTGGTACAGAGCTCGTCGTTCACCTCGGCGCTGATCGTCACCCTGGTGGCCAGCGGCGAGATGACCCTGGGCACGGCGGTATTCGCCATCATGGGCGCCAACATCGGCACCGCGGTGACCGGGGTGATCGTGGCGCTGGCCAACGTGCGTATCAAGCGCAACTTCCGTCGCTCCTTCACCGCGGCGATGATGCACGACCTCTTCAATATTCTCACGGTGATGCTGGTGTTCCCCGTGGAGTGGCTGACCGGCATGTTCCACGAGGGCGGCCGCGGCATCTTCACCCGGCTGGCCGGCTGGCTGGCCGACCTGATCGGCCTCGAGGAGGTCGCCCGTCCCAGCAGCCCCATCAAGGTGATCACCGCCCCCATCGTCGACGTCGTCAACTGGCTGGGGGCCACCCTGATGCCCAGCGTTGCCGCCGCCGGGCTGCTGGTGGCCGGCATTGGCCTATTCCTGATGTTCGCCGCGCTGGTGTTCATGGTGCAGAACCTGCGCGGCGCCCTGCTGCGCCACATGGACGGCCTGTTTCGTACCTACTTCTTTCGCACCGACGCCCGCGCCTACGGAGTCGGGGTGATCTCCACCATACTGGTGCAGTCCAGCTCCATCACCAGCAGCCTGATGGTGCCGCTGGCCGGTGCCGGGGTGGTGCGCCTGCGCCGGGTGCTACCGTTCATGATGGGCGCCAACCTGGGCACCACCGTGACCAGCGTATTGGCCGCCACCGCGAACCCCATCGCCGCGGCGATGACGGTGGCGCTGTTTCACGTCATCTTCAACCTGACAGGCACCGCGATCTGGTGGCCGCTGCGGGTCATCCCGCTGCGCATCGCTACCTGGTACGGTCGGCTGGCCGGCAAGAAGATCCGCTACGCCTTCCTGTTCCTGATCGGCGTATTCCTGGTGGTCCCGCTGATCGGCATCACTATCACCGAACTGTTCATGGGCCTGCGCTGAGCGCGGCCAACCGGGAGGTTACCCATGTTTCGAAAGCTCTATAGCGCCCTCACCTCCGAGAACAGCATCGACCAGGCCTACGCGGACCTGACCCGGATGCTCGAGCACGGCGCCTGGATGTTCTCCCGCGCCAACGAGGTGCTCTACAGCACGGTCTCCGCCGAGGAAGTTCGTGGCCCTCTCTATGAGCGCGACCGCGCCGTCAACGAACTCGAGCGCTCCATCCGCCGTAAGGTGCTGCGCCATCTGACCGTGAACCCCGGCCACGACGTGGCCATCTGCCTGGCACTGATGAGCGTGGCCAAGGACGCCGAGCGCATCGGCGACTACTGCAAGAACGTCTTCGAGGTCGGCGCCTTCTACAGCGAAGGCTTCCACGTGCCGCGCTATCAGCAGCCCCTGGACGAGA
>PWIZ01000437.1 GCA_003560175.1 Halomonas sp.
GGCATCACCTGGGAGCGCCTGGGTGAATGGCTGGCGATTCATGACGTCCTGCCGCCGCTGTGGCCCGCCAAGGAAGAGGCGCAAGTGTGGCGCCTGCGTGCCGGCTTCGCGCCGGTGATGGTGCTGCCCGCCGGTGAGGAAGATTGGTCCGGCCTGGCGAAGTGGTTGGTTGACGCCTGGCAGATCCAGGGCCGCGATGATCTGCTGCGTGCCCTGCTCTGGCTGGGGGCCCAGGGGGATCGCCAGGGGTGGGATCTGGACGCCACGCGGCTGCTGGAGAGTGACCCGGCGAGCCGCTACGCCTGGCTCAACAAGCTCGAGGAGGACGAGCAGCGCTATGGTCGGGTGCTGCTCGAGTTCGTCGAGCAGGGTGAGCCGCTGGAGTGGGCCGCCTGGGACTGGCTGCGGCTGGTGGACCTGGCCTGGGCGGGGGCCTGTATGGGCTGGCTCAGCGGCCGCGAGGCCACCGATTTCGCCCTCCATGGCGCGGACCTGGTGCTGCATCGCTACAGTGACTGGTCGGCCCTGGCCCGGGCCTATCAGCGCGGCAGGAGTCTCTTTGAGGGGCGTAATCTGCTGCCCGCCTTCGAGGCCGACTGGCGGCTGCTGCGGCAGTCACCGGTCAGCCCCTGGCGGCCGGCGCTGCAGGGGCTGGTGGGGCATGATCTGCTGGAGCGCTCGCGGCGGGCCGTGCGGGCCTGGCGGTCCGACCCCCGGCACTGGGTGCTGGCCTTGGCCGCGGTGCGTGAGCCCGAGCTGGCGGCGCGGCAGGGGCCTGCTGGGCCGGTATCGGCGGCTCGACGCGACGATGCCCGCCAGTATCTGGCCGAGACCCTTGACCTGTACCCCGACGAAGGGATCGAGGCGCTCTCTCGCTACTGGCTGCCGGCCCAGGCACACCATCTCAACCAGTTGGCCGCCGATGCCGCCCATGGCGCCCTGCCGCCGGTAGAGACCTGCTTTGGACACGCGGATTCGGCGGGATTGGCCCAGCGCGACGAGCTGCGCCGCGGCAGCCGTCATGCGGCTACCATTCATATGGCCGAGAAGTACGCCTTCTATCTGCAAATGGCCATGGACAGCGAGGGTTTTGATGCCAAGGGGCTGGCGTCGCTGGCCGATGCCCTGCGCGCCTCCCTTTGCCGTTTCTATCCGGACGCCCGCCGCATGGTGGAGGCCTGGGCAAGCTGGGAGGGTCTGCTGCCGGAGGAGGAGCAGCCGTCCATGGCCCTGGAGATCCGCTGGCACCAGGAGGATCCCGGCAGCCTGCTCCACTGGCTCGACTGGCGTGCCGGCGAGTGGCAGGAGCCTGGTCCCCGTCCCAGCCTGAGCATGTTCACGTCCATGGCGCTGGTGGGGCCGCTCAACAGCCCGGCCTGGAGCCTGCCCCATCCGGAGAGCGAACGCGAGCGCGTGTCGATTCGCGAGTGGGTCGATGGCCACTACGGACTCCAGGGAGCCGAGGAGCTGGGCGAGTTCCTGGAGTTCCTCCTGGAGTCCGGCGACCGTCAGGAATACCTGATCAACTATGCGCCTTACACCCTCAATGCGGCCCGGCTCGGCTCCGAAATCGCCACCCTGGAGACCGGCGAGTGCAGCGATGAGGAGCGCACCCACCTGCTGCGCCTGCAGCGGGTGCGGGACAATGAGGATGGCTGCAACGACACCGACATGGCCGCCTGGGACGTGGCCCAGGTGGTGGACCTGGCTATCGCCGCCCGCCAACTTGGCTGGCTGGAGGAGGGTGCCTTCGTGGCGGTGCTCGAGCGCGCCCACGGCCTGGCGGCGGCTCACTACTCGGGGTGGGAGGCCTACGCCAGAGGGCTCTACGCCGGCTTTTCCTTCTTCATGGGTGAGACCCCGGAGCGGGAGAGCTTTCTCGCCGGCTTCCGTCAGGCCCTGATCGCCTGGCTGACCGCGGCGCCCCCCCTGGTGGGCCCCTGGGCGAGCCTGGAGTTTCCAGGGGCACGTCCTCGCCACTGGGCGCCGATGCATGTCGATACCCTGCCGGGGGATTCACGCACCCTGCATTGAGGCCGCTTCAGGGCTCGCCACCCGCCTGAGGCTGGTTTATAGTCGCGATGTCTACAATGAGGCTCCACCTGTCGGGAGCCATGTTTTACAGCGAGCCGCCGACAGGCCGTTCTGGCAGTGATACCGGGTGCCGGCACCACTGCCACAGCGATGAACTCCCCGATTCCAGGCGCCTGCGCGCGAGGCCGGGGCGCGGCTCCGGATAGAGGTCACCGCTGGAATGGACATCACGTCGTCGTGTCGTGCCCTGGGTGTTGTTCTGTCACTGGCCCTGCTGGCCGGCTGCGCCTCCGCTCCTCGCGATAGTGCTTCCCGCGATGCAGAGGAACCCTACTTCGCTCGTCAGCTGCCGGGGCTCCCCGGGGGCTGGGATCCCATGATGTCCCCGGTGGACAACCCCATTCGCGAGGCTCGCAGCCTCGCCAACCCGCCGCCCGCCCTGATCCAGCAGGCGCTGCTGGCCCAGCATGAACGCTGGGCGGGAACGCCCTACCGGCTGGGCGGTACCGGCCTTCAGGGTGTCGACTGCTCGGCGCTGGTACAGCATGTCTTCGAGGAACCCTTCCGGGTCTCGCTGCCGCGCACCACCGGCGAGCAGGTCCACCAGGGGGCATCCGTCGAGCGCAGCGAGCTGGCCCCCGGTGATCTGGTCTTCTTTCGCCCGCCTGGCCGCTATGACCATGTCGGTATCTACCTGGGGGAGGGGCGCTTCCTGCACGCCTCCACCTCCCGGGGGGTGATGATCTCCGAACTCGACAACCGCTACTGGCAGCGCTACTACTGGCAGGCACGCCGCACCCTGGAACCCACCACCCTGGCCCAGCGGGTGCGGTCCAGTGGCGAGGGTGATGCGTGACTAGAGCGAGTCGCGATGGGCCATCACATAGTCCACGAAGGCCTGCTCAGCCCTGGATAGATAGGCGCCCTGGCCCCAGGCCAGCGAGAGGTCGAGCCAGGCCGGCGGGTCGAAGCCGACGGCCGCCAGCTCCGGCTCGTCCACCACGCGCCGCAGGAAGGTGGTGATCCCGAAGCCCTGGCGGACGATCGCCTTGGTCAGCGGGATCAGATTCGACTGGAAGGCCACGTCGGCGTCGAGTCCGGTACGCCGGGAGAGTGCCTCGACGAATTCGCGGTGGAAGTAACCGTCCTGGAACAGCACCAGTGGCTCGGCGAAGAAGGCCTCCGCGGTGACCGACGCACGAGTCGCGAAGGGGTGCCCGCGGGGCACGCAGACCACCATCTCTTCCCTCACCAGCGGCCGCCGCTCCAGGTAGTGGCTGGTGGCATCATCGATCACCACTCCCAGATCCAGCTCGCCGCCGGCGATCATGTCTTGCAGTCGCCGGGCACCGGCCTCCACTACGGTTAGGCGGATGCCGGGATGGCTCGCCTTGAAACCCATCAGCAGTGGCGGAAAATAGTAGGAGCCGAGCATGGAAGGGATGCCGATGCGCACCTCGCCCTTGACCAGGCCATGCAGTTCGCGCATGGCCAGGTGGGTTGCCTCGGCTTTTTCCAGCAGAGCCCGGGCGTGTTGGCGGAGCGTTTCGCCCTCGGGGGTCAGGGTGATGCGCCGCTCGTGGCGATGAAACAGGGTGAGCTCGAGGCGCCGCTCCAGGTTGGCCACGGTCTGGCTGACCGCCGACTGGGCCACGTGCAGTTCCCGCGCCGCGGCGCTGAACCCGCCCTGTTCGGCGACGGCCAGAAAGACGCCGAGGGCGCGCAGGTCGAAGGGAAGAGCCATGGGAGCTACCTATCTTGAAATGTGATGGTAAGCATCATTTTATTCTGTTTGGCTTATCATTTCGCCGGCGCGATCATGGAGTTCTCCCTCACTGACGTTCCGGATGCCATGATCTCGACTCGCTCTCGCGCTTGGTGGCGCGCCACCCTGGCACTCAGCCTGGGCTCCTTCCTGGTCTTCATCAACCTCTATGCGCCCCAGCCGCTGCTGCCTGACCTGCGCGAGACCTATGGCGTCTCCACCCTGGTGGCCAGCCTGGTGATGTCGGTCGCCACCCTCGCCCTGGCGGCGTCGCTGCTGGTCTTCGGGCCGCTCTCGGATGCCATCGGCCGAGACCGCATCATGCGCCTGACGCTGCTGGCGGCTGGGCTGCTCTCGCTGGCCCTGGCCCTGGCGCCCAATTTCGAGTCGCTGCTGGTGCTGCGTGCCCTGCAGGGCTTCGTGCTCGGGGGGCTGCCGGCAGTGGCGATCGCCTGGATGGGCGACGAGTTCGAGCCGCAGGCCATGCTCGCCGCGGTGGGGCTCTACATCGGCGCCAACACCCTGGGCGGCATCGGCGGCCGCGTGGTGGGAGGGGCGGTGGGTGAGGTCGCCGGCAGCTCGGCCAGCTTCCTGGCGGTGGGCCTGATCACTCTGGCCGGGGTCGCGGTGTTCTGGAAGCTGCTGCCGCCGGCGCGGGGTTTCACCCCGCGCCGCTTCGAGCTGCGCGGCGCCCTGGGGGACCTGGTCGGGCACCTGCGTAACCCGCTGCTGCTGGCGGCCTATCTGCTGGGCGGACTCAACTTCCTGATCTTCATCAACCAGTACAGCTACCTCACCTTCCGGCTGGCCGAGGCCCCCTTCGGGCTGGGCGCCAAGCTGCTCGGGCTGATCTTCTTGACCTACCTGGGCGGCACCCTGGGCTCGTCGCTTTCCGGGCGCCTGGTGCGACATCTCTCGCAGCCCGCCTGCATGATGATGGGGATCGGGATCCTGGCCGTTGGCACGCTGGTCACGCTGGCCGGCAGCCTGCCGGTGATCCTGCTGGGCCTGACCGTCAACGCCTTCGGCTTCTTCGTGGCCCACGCCATGGCTTCCAGCTGGGTGGGACGTCATGCCGGCCGGGCGCGGGGTAGCGCCTCGGCGCTCTACCTGGTGTTCTACTACGTCGGCGCCAGCCTGGGAGGCTTCTGGCTGGAGCCCTTCTGGCACTTGGCCGGCTGGCCCGGGGTGGCGCTCGGCTCCTGGCTGGTGCTGGGTGTCACTCTGGGCATTGCCGCCTGGCTGTGGCGCCGGGAAGCGTCAGGGCGCCCTGGCCGGGTCGCCGGCTAGCGGCCGCCGGCCTCGTCGCCCCACACCTCCGCCAGGCGCTCCTCGCGGCGGCAGACCGCCTTGTAGAAGGCGTAGCGCACCGGGTTTCGCTGATAGTAGTTCTGGTGGTATGCCTCGGCAGGGTAGAAGGCCTCGAAGTCGGTGATCTCGGTGGCGATCTCACGGCCGAAGCGCTCGGCGAGGGCCTCTCGGCTGGCCTCGGCGAGGCGGCGCTCCTCCTCGTTCGTGGGGAAGATCGCGCTACGGTACGCCTCGCCGGCGTCACAGAACTGGCGGTTGACGGCGAAGGGGTCAATATTGCGCCAGAACACGTGCAGCAGGGACTCGTAGTCGACCACGGCCGGGTCATATTCCACCTTCACCACCTCGGCATGGCCGGTACCCCCGGCGACGACCTGGTTGTAGCTGGGGTTCTCTACATGGCCGCCGCTGAAACCGGAGGTGGTCGAGAGCACGCCCTCGACCGGGTCGAAGGCTGCCTCGACGCACCAGAAACAGCCGCCGGCGAAGACGGCGCTGGCCGGCGCCTCCTCGGCAAAGGACTGGCCGGTCAGGCTAGCCGCCAGAGGCAGGGCAAGGAGGGTGGACCAGCGAAGGGCGGGCAGGGAGAGGGAGGGCATTGGGTTGGCTCCGCCCCCTCTGCCGGAGACAGGGGGGAGTTAGGGGCGGCCCCAGGGGGCCGTCGGGTCAATCCTCTTGGGCGGCCACTTCGCGGTTCTCGCCGGCGCGGACTTCGGCCCAGGCTTCTTCCAAGGTGCATCCCAGGCGGGAATCGAGGGTGTCGACGACTTCCAGTGCATGCTGCAGGGACTGTCGGTCGCCCTTGAGGGCAACCACCAGCTTGGCCAGGTCCTGCTTGCTGAAGCTGTCGGCGATACGGTCGGCTTGTTCGCTCAGTTCGGTGGCGTTCATGGTGCGTTCCTCGTGTAAGATCATCACTGCCCTGGGAGATGCCATCTTCGGGTAGCTGTCACGATTTCACTATGATCCAGGTCGAGTCCTGCCGCAATGCACCATTGGGTGAAGCGCCGGTTGTAGCCCGACGACATGGGGATAGGGGCCATCGGGGGCGCCCCGGCGGTGACTTTCACATTCCTTGAGTGATTTCGGGCTAGAATGGGCCTTACATAGCCAACCTCGGCTGGCCAGAGCGCGTGAGGCTGGCGTAGAATCCAGTTAGTAAACGGTGTTCATTAACTTGGCTATCCCATGCCGGCCGTGATCGGGCCTAGCCGGGTCTGACGCGGTTAGGCTGCATTTCTTCAGGAGGTTTTCATGAAGCGATTTCTCCCTATCCTGGCCATCGGCGCCCTGACCCTTGCCGGCTGCGCCAACACGGCTCCCTACGGCGGTAACGTCTACACCGGCAGCCAGGCCGGTTCCTCCCAGACCGTCACCTTCGGCACCATCGAGGCCGTTCGCGTGGTACAGATCCAGGCCGACAGCCGTGCCGGCGGCATCATCGGTACCGGTGGCGGAGCCGTGATCGGTGGTCTGCTGGGGCGTCAGGTGGGCGGAGGCTCCGGCCGCGACCTGGCCACTGCTGCCGGCGTGATCGGTGGCGCCGTGGGTGGCTCGCGCATTGAGGAGGCCGCCAACCGGGTTGACGCCCTTGAGATGGAAATCCGTCGCGATGATGGCCAGCGGGTAGTGGTCGTCCAGAAGGCCGATCAGCGCTTCCAGACCGGCCAGCGTGTTCGCCTGATCGGCAGTGGTGCCAACGTGACCGTGGCCCCCTACTGAGTTTCTATCTCCAACTCATCACCTCCACCCCGGGGTGGTTGGTTGAAAGGATCAACTGAAAAGCAGAAGGCCCGCGGAGTTATCCGCGGGCCTTCTGCCGTCAAGCGCTGTTGTTCAGGTGTCGGTCGTGCCTTAGTGGAGGTCGACCTTGTTCATCGCCCAGCCGGCGATTTTCCAGCCGATGAGGCCGATGAGCGCGGCCAATATCACCGTGAGCAGGATATCGACGGGGCGCACCAGAACGGTAGCCCCCAGGACGGCCAGCGAAAGCCCCCACAGGGTACGGTTGTCGCCGCGACTCTTGAGCAGCTCGGGCAGTGCTCGATCAAGCGATGGGCTGACGCTGTCCCAGCGCTTGAAGGTGAGTAAGAAAATCGCCACGAAAGCGATCAGCCAGATCACAACTTGGGTCATGGGCAGATCTCCATGCAAGGGGTGGAAGTCAGGTATCAAAAAGGCGCCGGCTAGGTTAGCCGTGCCGGGACTTCGGCGCAACCGTCCATAGGTCAACCCCTTGCCGGAGGCCGCCTGCCTAATCTCTCACGCGTCAGCCCTGACGCGTGAACATCTTTCAGGATCTGGTTCGAGACCCTGAAAATCCTCCATGCCCCTGACAGCGGCCCTTTTCACGCGTTACCATGCCCGGACACGCACTCACCGAAAGGTTTATTAATGCAGATTGCGCAAAATTCCGTTGTCGCGTTCCACTACACCCTGACCAACGATACAGGTGAAGTGCTGGACAGTTCAGAAGGTCGCGAACCGCTGACCTACCTCCACGGCGCCGGCAACATCATCCCGGGCCTCGAGAAGGAACTGGAGGGACGCCAGGCGGGTGACACCCTAAACGCCGTGGTCGCCCCCGGTGAAGGCTACGGTGAGCAGCAGGATCAGCTGGTGCAGGAAGTCCCGCGCGATGCTTTCCAGGGCGTCGAGGGTATCGAGCCGGGCATGCAGTTCCAGGCCCAGACCCAGGGTGGTCCGCTGATGGTCACCGTGACCAAGGTCGAGGGCGACACCGTCACCGTCGACGGCAACCATCCGCTGGCCGGACAGACCCTCAACTTCGCCGTCGAGATCGCCTCGGTGCGCGAAGCCAGCGAGGAAGAGATCGAGCACGGCCACGTGCACGGTGAAGGTGGTCATCAGCACTGAGCGATGCTCGACAGCTGACACCACGAGAAGGGGCAGCCTGACGGCTGCCCCTTCTTTTTTGGATCGCATAAGACAGCTCTGGTTGCAGGACACCTAGTGCACACAGTCTGGCGCACATAAAAAGGGGAGGCGTTCGCCTCCCCAAGTTCCAGTGCTACCGTAGTGCTTTCGTCAGCCGAACCGGAATCAGCCGAACTGGTTCATGGTGTTGTCCTTGCCACCGGCCTTGAGTGCTGCCTCGCCGTGGAAGAACTCCTTGTGGTCGTCGCCGATGTTGGAGCCCGCCATGTCCTGGTGCTTGACGGTGGCGATGCCCTCGCGGATCTCGCGGCGCTGGACGCCTTCCACATAGGCCAGCATGCCCTGATCGCCGAAGTATCCCTTGGCCAGGCTGTCGGTGGACAGGGCCGCGGTGTGGTAGGTCGGCAGGGTGATCAGGTGGTGGAAGATGCCGGCTTCGCGGGCGCCATCGCGCTGGAAGTTACGAGTCCACTCGTCGGCCAGCTGACCCAGCTCGGTGTCGTCGTACTCGGCGCTCATCAGCTTGGCGCGCTCGTAGGCCGAGACGTCCTTGCCTTCCTTTTCCCAGGCGTCGAACACCTGCTGGCGGAAGTTGAGGGTCCAGTTGAAGGAGGGCGAGTTGTTGTAGACCAGCTTGGCGTCCGGGCAGACCTCGCGGATACGGTTGACCATGGCGGCGATCTGGCCGACATGGGGCTTCTCGGTCTCGATCCACAGCAGGTCGGCGCCGTTCTGCAGACTGGTGATACAGTCCAGTATCACACGCTCCTCGCCGGTACCCGGCTTGAACTGGTAGAGGCCTGAGGCCAGGCGCTTGACCTTGACCAGCTTGCCGTTCTGCTTGATCACCACGTCGCCGTTGTCGATGTCGGAGGCGGAGGCGATCTCTTCCCCATCCAGGAAGCTGTTGTACTGGTCGCCCAGGTCGCCAGGTTCATTGGTCACGGCGATCTTCTGGGTCAGGCCGGCGCCCAGGGAGTCGGTACGCGCGACGATGACGCCATCATCGACGCCCATCTCCAGGAAGGCGTAGCGCACGGCATTGATCTTGGCCAGGAAGTCCTCGTGGGGGACGGTGCCTTTGCCGTCCTGATGGCCGCACTGCTTTTCGTCGGAGACCTGGTTCTCGAGCTGGATACAGCAGGCGCCGGCTTCGATCATCTTCTTGGCCAGTAGGTAGGTGGCCTCGGCGTTGCCGAAACCAGCGTCGATATCGGCGATGATCGGCACCACGTGGGTCTCGTGGTTGTCGATCTGCTTCTCGATCTCGGCTGCCTTGGTGCTGTCACCACCTTCCTTGGCCTCTTCCATGGCGCGGAACAGGTGGTTGAGCTCCCAGGCATCGGCCTGGCGCAGGAAGGTGTAGAGCTCCTCGATCAGACCCGCCACGGTGGTCTTCTCGTGCATGGACTGGTCGGGCAGAGGTCCGAACTCGGAGCGCAGGGCGGCGACCATCCAGCCGGAGAGGTAGAGATAACGACCCTTGGTGGTGCCGAAGTGCTTCTTGATCGAGATCAGCTTCTGCTGGCCGATGAAACCGTGCCAGCAGCCCAGGGACTGGGTGTACTGGGCGGTGTCGGTGTCGTAGGCCGCCATGTCATCGCGCATGATCTTGGCGGTGTACTTGGCGATGTCCAGGCCGGTCTTGAAACGGTTCTGGGCACGCATGCGAGCAGCATTCTCGGGGCTGATGGCTGCCCACTTGCCGCTCTGAGCTTCGCGAAGCTGGGTCAGTGCCTTGATATCGTCCTGGTATGACATGGGCCGTTCTCCTCGGATCTGGTCATTGGCTTGCCGGTAGCGGCTTATGCTGCACCTGCGAAGTGAATTCAGGTTCGTTCATCGCCGCCGGCTTGTCTCTGCGGCCTTGGTCGAACCTGGGCAAGTTTGAAACGAATGTATGAAAGCGGGCGCAGAGCCGGTATCAAACAGTCGTTTTTCCATTCGCCATGGCAGGCACTATGACCCATGCCCATGGGCTTCAACAATGGGCTCTTTGGGGAAGAGGGCGTTGTAACTCGACTACAGGGAGGGTCGAAAAGGTCCCAGCCGTGTAGTCATTTTTCGTTTGAAGGCGGCGTGGATGGGTCAGGCTTCGTTGAGCTCGAGGCGCATATTGCGGTGCGGAATACCGGCATCGAGGAACTCGTCACCGAAGGCCGTGAAGCCCAGGCGCTCATAGAAGGGAAGGGCGTGGGTCTGGGCGGCGAGTTCCACGGCGGGGTAGCTTTCGCGGCGGGCGGTCTCGATGGCGGCCAGCATCAGCGCCGCGCCTATTCCCGAGTCGCGAGCCTCGGCCAGTACCGCTACCCTGCCGATATGGGCGTCGGGCAGCAGTCGCGCGGTGCCCACCGGAGCGCCGTTCAGCAGCGCTAGGAAGTGGCGACAGTCATCGTCACGCCCATCCCACTCTTCGGTGAGGGGCACTCGTTGTTCCTCGATAAGGACGATCCGGCGGATATCGCCGGCGGACTCGCGGAGGGCCTCCCAGCCGCCTTCATGGATAGTCAGGGTGTTTTTTGTCATTTCGACTGCCTTTTTGCGGCCCGGGGCGGGTTCGGCGAAATGCCGGCTATTCATCTGGCTCGCCGTCCCAGTTCAGGCTTCCGGCGTCGAGCAGGGCGGCCAGCAGTTCGGCGGTGCCTTCGTTTTCCAGGAGCTTCGCGTCCAACGGGGTGCCGCCGGCGAGAGCACGGGCCAGCGGCGGCGGACATTCGGCGCCGTCGCCGTCGGCGAACAGCGTGGCGCGCTCATCGTTCAGTGCTCGCCAGGCGAAACGTGAGCCGGGGCTGCGCAGCAGCACTTCGCCTTCCTGTAGTGCCGCAACAACTTCGTTGGGATCGGTGGTCTGCTCGCTCGGCACCAGCTGGTCGACATACTTGGGCTGGGTCATCACCCGGCCGAACCACTGGGCCAGCTGGGCGGGGTCGTCGAGTGTCTCGAGAATCAGTTTACGCATGCGTTCAACGGCATCGTCGTCAATCTCGGCGGGATCCGCCGCAGGCGGCATGCCGGCATCGGAGTATCGCCTCGAGGAGGGCAGCTGCTCACCGAGATAGTCGGCAAAGGAGGTGATGGCCTCGTCGGCGGAGGGGGCGCGGAAGCCCACCGACAGGGTCAGGCAGTCGTCGGACTGGCTAACGCCGTGGTGGGCCCAGCCGGGGGGCAGGTAGAGCATATCGCCCGGCTCCAGTACCCAGTCGTCGCCATCTTCCACCTCGAAGCGCGCGAGGATGCGCAGGTCGATGCCGTCGAGGATGGAGGCGTCGTCGGCTATCTTGCCGCCCAGCTGCCAGCGGCGCTGACCGCTGCCCTGGAGCAGGAAGACATCGTACTGGTCGACATGGGGGCCGACGCTGCCGCCCGGCGGGGCGTAGCTGATCATGATGTCGTCGAGGCGCCAGCGGGGCAGGAAATCGAAGGCCTCGAGCAGTTCGGCCACCTCGGGTACGTAGTGATCCACGGCCTGGACCAGCAGAGTCCAGTCCCGCTCGGGGAGTCTGGCGAAAGTGCGCTCATCGAAGGGACCGTGACTGACCTGCCAGGGGCCGCGTTTGCCGTGCTCCTCCACCAGGCGCGCCTCGATGCCCTCTTCGCAGGCGAGCCCGGCCAGCTCATCGGGATCCAGCGGGCACTGGAAGTCCGGAAAGGCACCGCGGATCAGCAGCGGCTTGCGCTGCCAGTGGTCGCTCAGGAACTCGGCGGCACTCAGGCCACCGAGCATGGGAAGGGACGAATTGGATGACATAGGCTACCGGGTAATGTGAGTTCGAAGGCTGGCTGTAAGCTATAAGCTTTACGCCATAAGATAAACCCCCGCTGACGGGCGGGGGCTGTCTCTTCCGTTTACTTACGGCTTACAGCTTACAGCTTGCGAGCTTGCTCGCTGGCATTGCCGATATAGGTGCCTGGCGTCAGCGCCTTGAGCTCGACCTTGTCCGCCTCGGGCAGCTCGAGGGTGTCGATAAAGGCGGCGAAGCCGGCCTGATCGATGCGCTTGCCCCGGGTCAGTTCCTTGAGCTTCTCGTAGGGTTTCTCGATGCCGTAGCGGCGCATCACGGTCTGGATCGGCTCGGCGAGGACTTCCCAGCTGGCGTTCAGGTCCTCGGCGATGCGCGCCGGATTGGCCTCGAGTTTGCCGATGCCCTTGAGGGAGGCCTCATAGGCGATCAGGCCGTAGGCCAGGCCCACGCCCAGATTGCGCAGCACCGTGGAGTCGGTGAGGTCGCGCTGCCAGCGTGAGATCGGCAGCTTCTGGGCCAGGTGGCCGAGGATCGCGTTGGCCAGCCCCAGGTTGCCCTCGGAGTTTTCGAAGTCGATGGGGTTGACTTTGTGGGGCATGGTCGAGGAGCCGATCTCGCCCTCGACGGTCCTCTGCTTGAAGTAACCCAGCGAGATGTAGCCCCAGACGTCACGGTCGAAGTCGATGAGGATGGTGTTGAAGCGGCAGATGGCGTCGAACAGTTCGGCGATGTAGTCGTGGGGCTCGATCTGGGTGGTGTAGGGGTTGAAGGTGAGCCCCAGGCCCTCGACGAAGGTGCGGGCATTGCTCTCCCAGTCCACCTCCGGATAGGTAGCAAGATGAGCGTTGTAGTTGCCCACCGCGCCGTTGATTTTGCCGAGAATCTCGACACCCTCAATCTGCTTTAGCTGGCGGCGCAGGCGATAGGCGACGTTGGCCATCTCCTTGCCCAGGGTGGTGGGGCTCGCCGTCTGACCATGGGTGCGCGAGAGCATCGGCAGGTCGGCGTGCTCGTGGGCCAGCGCGGCAATGGCATCGACGACCCGCTGCATCACCGGCAGCAGGCTCTTCAGACCATCAGCGAGCATCACGCCGTGGGAAAGGTTGTTGATGTCTTCGCTGGTGCAGGCGAAGTGTACGAACTCGGTGATGGCATGCAGCTCAGGCTGGTCGGCAATCTGCTCCTTCAGGAAGTACTCCACCGCCTTGACGTCGTGATTGGTGGTGCGCTCGATGGTCTTGATGCGCTCGGCGTCTTCGAGGGAGAAGTCGCGGATCAGGGCTTCCAGAAAGGCGGTGGCCCCGGCGGAGAGGGGGGGCACTTCGGTGACCCCGGTCAGTTCGGCCAGGCGCTGGAGCCAGCGGATCTCGACGATCACGCGAGCGCGAATCAGGCCGAACTCGCTGAAGTGTTCACGCAGGGCGGCTGCCTTGCTGCCGTAGCGGCCGTCGACGGGGGAGAGAGCGGTCAGGGCGGAGAGGTGAAGGGCGTGCATGGTCGGTTTCCGGGTCGGTGTCAGCGGTGAACGAAAGGAAGTCGGAGCAATGAGTGGCGAGTTGCAGCCCGTCAGGCCAGCTGGTCGAGGGCCCTTTTCAGTGAGCCACGCTGGAAGACCAGCTTCCAGCGTCGGCCCCCCTGCTGGTGCCAGAGCAGGCCAAAACGGATGCCGCCGAGCAGGATGGCGCGGACCCGCTCGGGCATCATGCGCTGCTGCAGCAGCGAGGAGTCCCCCTGGATGATGATTCGCGTCTTGAGCGTCGAGAGCGTCTCCTGATAGGCCTCGCCGAGGCTGGCAATGACGTTCTCGTGGGTCTCGCCGAAATGCTTGGCCTGGCCCTGGATGCGCACCAGCCGACCGCCGAGGTCGTCCATCATGGCATCGTTGGTGCGCAGCTGGTTCATCAACAGCAGCAGCGAAAAGCCGTAGCGCAGCACCACCGGGTTGGCCTGCTTGCGGCCCACCACCGCCTCGAGCACTTCGAGGCCGCGGCGCAGGTTGTTGGGATGTCCGCCGTAGATCGCCTCGAAGCTCGCAGGGTTGGTATCCAGGGTGGCGCGGATCAGCGTGTCCCAGGCGCGCGGTTCGACCTGGCCGGTGCGGGCCAGCTCGTCAACCAGACTGGCAGACTGGAAGACCCCGGCCAGGGCCAGCGTCTGGCGAGTGGTGGGGTCATCGGGGATGCGGTGGATCGGGGTCGAGGCGGTCATGCGGTGCGCTCCTTGGCGTTCCAGGTCTCGCGGATCACGCCCCCTCCGAGACAGATCTCACCATCGTAGAGCACCAGGGACTGCCCTGGGGTGACGGCGCGCTGAGGGTCGTCGAAGTGCACCTCCACGCCGCCGTCGGCGAGGGTCTGCATCGTGCAAGGCACATCGGCCTGCCGGTAGCGGGTCTTGGCGGTATAGCGTCCTTCCCTTGCCGGGGGCTCGCCGGCCACCCAGTCCATCGCTTCGGTCGCCAGGGTAGTGCTGTACAGGAGCGGATGATGCTTGCCCTGCACGGCGACGAGCACGTTGCGCTCCAGGTCTTTGGCAGCCACGTACCAGGGTGCCTCGGGATGGTTGGCCAGCCCGCCGATGCCAAGTCCCTGGCGCTGACCCAGGGTGTAGTACATCAGGCCCATATGCTCGCCGATCACCTCGCCCTCGGGGGTCTCGATCACACCAGGCTGGGCCGGCAGGTATTGCTGCAGGAAGTCGCGGAAGCGTCGTTCGCCGATAAAGCAGATCCCGGTGGAATCCTTCTTGCGCGCGGTCACCAAGTCATGGCGCTCGGCAATGGCGCGCACCTCGGGTTTCTCCAGTTCGCCCACCGGGAACAGGGTGCGGGCGATGGCGGCCTCGGGCACGGCGTGCAGGAAGTAGCTCTGATCCTTGTTGGCATCGAGCCCCTTGAGCAGCCGCGGCCGTCCGCCGCGGATGCCGCCGCGGACATAGTGGCCGGTGGCGATCTTCTCGGCGCCGAGCATCTCGGCGTACTCGAGGAACACTTTGAACTTGATCTCGCGGTTGCAGAGGATGTCCGGGTTCGGCGTGCGCCCGGCCTGGTACTCGGCCAGAAAGTGTTCGAAGACGTTGTCCCAGTACTCGGCGGCGAAATTGGCGGTGTGTAGCCGGATGCCGAGCTTTTCGCAAACGGCTTCGGCGTCCGCCAGGTCGGCCTTGGCGGTGCAGTACTCGGTGCCGTCGTCCTCGTCCCAGTTCTTCATGAACAGGCCTTCGACCCGATAGCCCTGCTCGAGCAGCAGCAGGGCGGAGACGGAGGAGTCGACGCCGCCGGACATGCCGACGATCACCTTGCCTGGGGTGGCGGTCATGGGCGCCCTCGGAAACGGTGGATCATAAATGGGCCAGGATTATACCTGAAGATGGCGCCAGGCGCCGAGAGGCCTTCGGCCAGCTTCAAGGCGCAAGCCACAAGGAACCCCGTTGCCTCCTGCGGTGCTGGTGGCACCATCCTTGCTCCTAACATTCGTGGATGACATCCATGGGATAGAACCGCCCCGCCAGGGCGTCGCGGATGCGACGCAGTACCAGTGGGCTGCGCAGTCGCCCCTCGCGCTCCAGAACTTCCAGCTGCTCCAGGGTCAACCAATGCACGGCGTGAATGGCCGGGTCCAGGTCGCTGCCCAGGTGGGCCAGGGCCATGCCTAAGAAGCCGTGGCTATGGAAGGTGGTGCCGTTCGGTGCCCGGTAGATGTACAGCCCCAGATAGTCGGTGATACCGACGTGCCAGGCGGTCTCCTCGGCTGCCTCGCGCTGAGCGGCATCGCGGATGCACTCCCCCGGCTCCAGATGGCCGGCAGGCTGGTTGAACAGAGTGTGAGGGCCGCCGCGGTCCTCCTCCACCATCAGGAAGGCGCCTGCGCGCTCCACCACGCAGGCCACGGTCACATGGGGCTGCCAGCGGCTCATCGCTTGCCTCCTCGGGGAGTGGGTTTGCGCCGCGGGGCCCGTGCGCCCGCTACCCCTTTGCCTGCCTGGCGAAGAGGCGCCGGGGCGTGCAGGGTCTCGCGGCGCCACTCACCGGGGGCCAGGTCGTCGAGCCGCCAGGGGCCGATGGCCACGCGCACCAGTCGCAGGGTGGGGTGGCCGATGTGGGCGGTCATGCGCCGCACCTGTCGGTTGCGCCCCTCGCTGATGGTCAGCTCCAGCCAGGTAGTGATCGGGTGGCGTTTTGGGTCCAGTGGTGGGTCGCGCTCGGGCAGGCCGCTTGCCTCCAGGCGGCGCACCTTCGCTGGGCGTGTCATCCCGTCCTTCAGCGCGACGCCGTCGCGTAGCGCCTGCATGGCAACGTTATCGGGCACCCCTTCCACCTGCGCCCGGTAGGTCTTGGGCTGCTTGTGGCGGGGGTGGCTGATGCGGTGGATCAGCTCGCCGTCGTCGGAGAGCAGCAGTAGCCCTTCGGAGTCATGGTCGAGCCGGCCCGCGGGGTAGATGCC
>PWIZ01000356.1 GCA_003560175.1 Halomonas sp.
AATGTGTCCCATTCGTCTAGTGGTCCAGGACACCGCCCTTTCACGGCGGTAACAGGGGTTCGAACCCCCTATGGGACGCCACTTCGTCAGCACCAGCGGTATCGATCAGCGGGAATAGCTCAGCGGTAGAGCATCGCCTTGCCAAGGCGAGGGTCGGGAGTTCGAATCTCCTTTCCCGCTCCAGTTTTTCTACCCCATCTCCAGAGTGCCAAGGCTCGGCCCCCCTTTATTTTTCGATGATGTCTGCCAGTGCGCAGGCCATTTTGCGTGCCTGACCGTCGGGCCAAGACCTTCAGTGGCTTGAAGTCCCCTGGCGGCGTCCCAATATCCTTATGCCTTTGTGGCATGACCATCACCGCCATAGAACCTCGAACCGATCAAGGATTGCCAATGGCCGAACCGGCTTTGTCCATCCGTGGCCTCACCAAGGTCTACGGCAATGGCTTCCAGGCCCTCAAGGGCATCGACCTCGACGTCGCCGAGGGCGACTTTTTCGCCATGCTGGGCCCCAACGGCGCCGGCAAGTCCACCACCCTGGGGGTGGTCTGCTCGCTGGTGCAGAAGAGCGCCGGCAAGGTGTCGATCTTCGGCATCGATATCGACCGCGACTTCGCCCGCGCCAAGTACCACTTGGGGGTGGTGCCCCAGGAGTTCAACTTCAACCAGTTCGAAAAGGTCATCGATATCGTGCTGGCCCAGGCCGGCTACTACGGCATGGCGCGCCGCGAGGCGCTACCCCGCGCCGAGGAGCTGCTGCGCGATCTCGGCCTGTGGGACAAGCGCAACGGCAGCGCACGCATGCTCTCCGGGGGTATGAAGCGCCGGCTGATGATCGCCAGGGCGCTGATGCATCGGCCCAGACTGCTGATTCTCGATGAGCCCACCGCTGGCGTTGACATCGAACTGCGCCGCAGCATGTGGGACTACATGCGCCGCATCAACCGCGAGGAGGGCACCACCATCATCCTCACCACCCACTACCTCGAGGAGGCCGAGAGCCTCTGTCGCAACGTGGCGATCATCAACCACGGCGAGATCATCCGGAACACCGGCGTACGCGAACTGCTCGCCGAGCTCGACACCGAGACCTTTTTGCTCGACCTGGCTCAACCGGTGGCGGCGGCCCCCGAGCTGCCGGGCTTCGAGGTCTCCCGGGTGGAGCCGGCACAACTGGCACTGGTGGTCCATCGCGGCCAGCGCATCAACGACGCCTTCACCGCCCTGAGCGGGCAGGGCCTCGAAGTGGTCTCCATGCGCAACCGCGCCAATCGCCTCGAGGAGATGTTCGTCACCATGGTGGAGCAGGGCAACGACGCCCTGGACAAGGCCGCCGCCGACGCGGAGGCCCGCCCATGACCCCGATGCAGACCGCCATCGCCCTGTGGACCCTGGTGCTCAAGGAGATCAAGCGCTTCACGCGCATCTGGCCGCAGACCCTGCTGCCGCCCTCCATCACCATGACCATGTACTTCATCATCTTCGGCAATCTGATCGGTTCGCGGATTGGCGAGATGGACGGCTTCAGCTACATGGATTTCATCGTTCCGGGGCTGATCATGATGGCCGTGATCACCAATAGCTATTCCAACGTGGCCTCGAGCTTCTTCTCCAACAAGTTCCAGCGCTCCATCGAGGAGATGATGGTCTCGCCCATGCCCAACTGGGTGATTCTGCTCGGCTTCGTGCTGGGGGGCATGGCCCGCGGCCTGGGGGTCGGCCTGATTGTCACCGTCGTCTCGCTGTTCTTTACCCGCCTCAGCGTGGCGCACCCGCTGCTGACCATCGGCGTGGTGGTGTTGACCTCGGCGCTGTTCTCCATCGGCGGCTTCATCAACGCCCTGCTGGGCAAGAAGTTCGACGATATCTCCATCGTGCCGACCTTTATCCTCACACCGCTGACCTACCTGGGCGGGGTCTTCTATTCGATATCGTTGCTGCCATCCTTCTGGCAGGGCGTGTCGATGCTCAACCCCATCCTCTACATGGTCAACGTCTTCCGCTATGGCTTCCTGGGCGTTTCCGATATCCCGGTGGGCTGGGCCCTGGCCGCCATCTTCATCTTCATCGCCGCGCTGTTCAGCGTTGCCCTGTGGATGCTCGAACACGGCAAGGGAATCCGTTCATGAGCCATCATCGTCCCGACACCCTCGTGGATGCCCCTCTGGGTCGCGAGTCTGCCTATCCGGAGAACTACGAAGCCTCGCTGCTCTACGCCATTCCACGAGCCGCCAGCCGGGCGCCACTGGGCATCGAGGAGGGCGCCTTGCCCTTCGTCGGCGAGGATGAGTGGCATGCGTTCGAGGTCAGCTGGCTCAACGCCCGCGGCAAGCCGGTCGTGGCCGTGGCGCGCTTTCGCCTGCCGGCAGATTCGCCCCACCTGATCGAATCCAAATCCTGGAAGCTCTACCTCAACGGCTTCAACCAGACCCGCTTCGAGAGCCGTGAGGCGGTCATCGAATGCCTGATGGTCGACCTGTCCAAAGCCGCCGGTGCCGCGGTGTCCGTCGACCTGTTCGACGTGGACGATGCGGCGCTGGCCGTGCGCCGCCTGCCCGGCGAGTGCCTCGACGGGCTGGACATCGCGGTCACCGACTATACCCCCAGCGCCGAGCATCTGGCGGTGGGGGAAGAGATCGTCGAGGAGACATTGTATTCCCACCTGCTCAAGTCCAACTGCCCGGTCACCGGTCAACCCGACTGGGGCAGCGTGCTGATCCGCTATCGCGGCCCCAGGCTCGACCGCGAGGGGCTCTTGCGCTACCTGATCGGCTACCGCCAGCATCAGGACTTCCACGAGCACTGCGTGGAGCATATCTTCGTCGACCTGATGAGCCACTGCCGGCCCGAGCGGCTGCTGGTGCTAGCGCGCTACGTTCGTCGCGGTGGGTTGGATATCAGCCCCTGGCGCGGCACCCCGGGCGAGCGGCCCCCCGAGCCTCTTCGCTTGTCAAGACAGTAGCGGCCGGCACGACAGTCCGCCGGCCGGCTGGTAAAGTGTCGAGAAGATTTCTCGTTTGAACGCCGCCAAGGGAGGCACTCAATGGACGCGCTGACGCTGCTGCATGAACGCAGCTCCATGGGCAAGTTGATGGGGCCGGAGCCGAGCGCCGAACAGCTCGAGGCCATCTACCGGGCGGCCCTGCGGGCGCCGGATCACAAGGAGCTGCGCCCCTGGCGCTTTATCGAGTTCTCCGGTGACGGCCTAGCGCGCCTGGGCGAGCTATTTGCCGAGGCGGAGTACCGCGAGGACCCCCATGCGGGGGACGCCGCCCTCGATGCCGCCCGCAAGAAACCCCTGCGTGCCCCCATGGTCATCGCGGTGATCGCCAGGGTCACTCCGGACCTCCCCAAGGTGCCCAAGATCGAGCAGGTGATCTCCGCCGGCTGCGCCGCCCACGGTATCCTGCTGGCGGCCCACGCCCAAGGGCTCGGTGCCATGTGGCGCAGCGGCAAGTATGCCTTCGACCCCACGGTGCGCAAGGGCCTGGGCCTCGAGGAGGACGACGAGGTGGTCGCCTTTATCTTCCTGGGTCAGCTCGGGGGGCGCCACAAGCGCATCGCCGAACACGACATCGACGCCTTCGTCGAGCACTGGCGCTGAGCAGGAGGTGACTATGCGCGAGATCGGCAAGCCCCATCCGCGGCTCCCGCTGCCCGCCCCGGGCCAGGAAGATGCCCCGGCGCGCTTCCTGGCCTGGCTCGGCGAGGCGATTCCCATGGTCGAGCACCTGGGTATCCGCGAGATGCACCGCGACGGCGAGCGCCTCATCTGGACGCTGGACCTGACCCCCAACCTGAATGACAAGGGCACCGGCTTCGGCGGCGCGCTCAACGCCCAGACCACCTTGCTGGGTTGGTGCTGGACGACGCTTTGGCTGCGCCGCCACAGCCTGGTCCGGGACGTCGTGGTCGCCGAGGCGAGTCAGCGCTTCCTGGCGCCGGTCACCGCTGACTACCGCCTTGAGTGCGAGGCGGAGGTGGAGAATGGCCCAGAGCGGCTCGCCGAGCAGCTCGCCCAGAAGGGCCGCGGGCGCATCGGCCTGGTACAGCGGCTGTGGTGTGGCGAGAGCCTGTGCCTCGAAGCGCGTGGCGACTACGCCGTGCTTGGCGGCCGCTGAACGGGAAACGGCTTGCAATCGCGCACTTGAGGCGATAGCATACGCGCCGTCCTCGAGGGAAAGGCAGCGACCTTCTCGACGGGTCAACAATGCGGAGGGGTGTCCGAGTGGTCGAAGGAGCACGCCTGGAAAGTGTGTAAGTCGAAAGGCTTCGAGGGTTCGAATCCCTCCCCCTCCGCCACGAATT
>PWIZ01000363.1 GCA_003560175.1 Halomonas sp.
AACATGAAAAAGTGTTTAGTGTTATTGAGTTGTTTGCTCTTTATGGGGGGATCCCTGTTCGGGCAACAAATCACTGTAACCGGGGAGGTAACCTGCGCTACCGATGGTGAAAGCCTTCCGGGAGTAACTGTCAGGGTGCAGGGGACCACGCAGGGTACAGTGACGGACATGGAGGGTCAGTATTCCTTGCCGGTCGCTTCTGATGCAGTGCTGGTCTTTTCCTTTATCGGGAGGAATACCCAGGAGGTGCCGGTGGAGGGAAGAGAAGTGGTTAATGTGGCCATGGAGCCGGCCATGGTGGATATGGATGAATATGTGGTGGTGGGATATGGCATACAACGTAAGCGTGATGTCACCGGATCCATCAGTTCAGTCCGTGGTGAGGACCTTGCCCGGATCGCTGCACCCAGTTTTGATGCTGCTTTGGCCGGGCGTTCCTCGGGGGTCCAGGTAACAAGTACTTCCGGAATTTTGGGTCAGGCGCCAAGGATCAGGGTCCGCGGAATCGGTTCGGTCTCTTCAGGAACATATCCCCTCATTGTGGTGGACGGGGTTCCCGCACTGACCGGTAACATCGGCGGATATGCCCAGGTGAATGCCCTAGGTGACATCAACCCCAGCGACATTGAGTCGATTGAGATACTTAAGGATGGGTCGGCCACCGCCATTTACGGATCACGTGCTGCAAACGGTGTGATCCTTATTACCACGAAACGAGGACAGGAAGGGCAGTTTCGAGTGAACTACAATGCCTGGGCCGGTATTGCCCAACCCGTCAATTTGTTTGACCTGACCAACGAATCAGAGTTCATTACCCTTGCCAACGAAATGTTCAGAAATGCCGGGTCGGCAGAGCCGGCTGTGGCAGCAGGGTTGAATACCGACTGGCAGGGAGCAGTACTTCGGAATGCATTCCAGCATGACCACAGTTTGAATATTTCTGGTGCAACCGGGCAGACCAGTTACTATTTTTCTCTTGGTTTTGGCCAGCAGGAAGGTGTGACTAGGCCTAATGAAATGGAGCGATATACATTGCGGGCCAATGTGGAACAGCAAGCCAACGACTGGCTTACTTTAGGAACAAACATCGCCCTTACCAGGTCAGATTATTATGACCTGAACAGGGGATCGAATTCTTTGTCGGGGAACATATTCTCTGCCATCCGGCAGTTGCCCAATACCCCGATCTATTATCCGGATGATCCGACCGGGTATAATATCGACAACATCAACAGGCAGCTTGTAGGGCCAGGTGTAAACAAAACCACCATCGACGACAACCTGCCTAATATTATGTATGTGGTCGATCACAACAATTATACCTCGAAGGTTATGCGTACCATGGCCAATGCACATGCGCAAGCGGAAATCACGTCCGGTCTTATGTTCAGGACCCAGATGGGGGTTGATCTTTCCAATACTGAAGGGCTGATGTACTGGAATCCCATCCACGGTGACGGAGCTACCGTTGGTGGCCGGATTTACAATACCCAGACCAACTTTACCCGCTGGAACTGGCAGAATGTGCTTTCATACATGACCACAATCGGAGATGCGCATAACATCAATGCCACATTGGTCAATGAATACCAGTACCAGGATTATAATTATTTCTTTGCTGGGGGTACGGGTATGTCAAGTACATTTTTCAGGCATGGCCTGATTGCTGGTACTTATGACACCCAGATGTCCAGTGGACTTATGTCTGATAACGGATTTATTTCTTATGCGGGCCGGTTGAACTATAACTATGACCAGAAGTACTACATTCAAGGGTCTATCCGTTACGACGGGATCTCGGCACTTCCTGAAGAGAACCGCTGGGGCTTGTTTGCCGGAGGTTCTGTGGGCTGGACCATCTCAAGGGAAGACTTCATGCAGGGCCTGACCTTCATTGATGACCTGCAGCTCAGGGCTTCCTACGCAGAGGTAGGAAACACCAGTATCGGGAATTACCCATATGCCGGACTGTATGGCGGTGTAAGGTACGGGCCGAATACTGGCATTGCCTTCGTGCAGATGGGGAATGACATGCTGAAGTGGGAAACCAGTAAGAAACTGGATGTCGGATTTGACCTTACCATGCTTAATGGCAAATATCAGTTCGCTTTCGACTACTTTCTGAATGACCAGGATGGACTGATCCTTGCAGCTCCTACGCCTCCTTCCTTCGGGATACCGGGCAACTCCATTGACCGCAATATCGGAGAACTCAGAAACTGGGGATATGAATTCTCCGCTGAAGCTCACCTGGTAAATACCAGGGATTTTGCGTTCTCTCTTGAAGGAAACCTGAGCCTGGTAGAAAACAAGATTGATGCACTTGTTGGCGGACAGCCCATTACATACAATTACTACCGCATTGCCGAAGGCGAATCGATCCGGTCTATTTATGGTTACGATTATGTGGGCGTGAATACAGCGAATGGCAACCCCATTTATCGAAAAGCTGACGGATCTCAGGTACAGGGTAATATTGCAACCCAAGGTTATTTTGTGTATGACCCCAATAACCCGGCAGACCTTAGCCAGTCAGCCGTGCTTACGGGCGATGACCGGATTGTATTCGGCCCTTCCATGCCCACTTATTTCGGGGCAATAAGTCCGAACCTTCGTTTCAGGCAGTTTGACATGAATGCCATGTTTCGTTTTTCAGGCGGAAACTATATCATGAACCGGACACGCGCCGATTTGGTAGCCAACTCATTTACCAATTATGGTAAGGAATTGCAGGGCAGGTGGCAAAGTGCTGAAGAGCCTGGAGATGGCTGGACACCAAAATTGTGGCATGGCCGGACCAACTTTATTAATATTCAGGGGACGGGGAACGGACGTTTTGTTGAAAAAGGAGATTTTTTGAAATTATCCAATTTTGAAATTGGCTACAGCTTGTCGCCCGAGATGTTGGCCCGCATGGGTGTTGACCGCTTGAGGCTATATGTTCAGGTAACAGATTTGTTTGTAATCACTGATTACACAGGTCCTGATCCGGAAATGGAGGCAAATGGAGTGGATTTCAATGTGACACCACGTCAGCGCACTTTCACCATGGGTATTAATTTAAGCTTGTAACAAAAAAAATGTCTGAAATGAAAAATATTGAAAAACACATAAAAAAGATTGGGGCCCTTTTGTTTGTCCCGCTCCTCCTGGGAGGCCTGATGTTTTCTGCCTGTTCGGAGGAGGACATTATTGACCTTGAGCCGTATAACCAGATAGCTGACGAAACGGCTTTTACCACACCCGAATTAATCGCACTGGCGATAAACGGGCTGTATGATGCTGCACAAACGGGACTATACGTCAATGGAGCCCGTGGTTATCCTTTTGGTGCCGCATTTGTACAGCAGCACGATAACCGTGGAGAAGATGTGGTGAACTGGTATGCATTTTATGCTTTTACCTACCAGGCAACCTATACGCCTTCTACCATGAACAACGAATATTACTGGATTGACACCTACCGGTTGATCAACCGGGCTAACATTGTTATGGAAGGTGTACAGGAGGCCACGGATAATGGTGTGATCTCCCAGGACCTGGCCAATGAATATGCCGCAGAAGCCAAATTGTTGCGGGCTGCTGCCTATCATGAGTTGTTGAAGATGTTTGCCCGGCCCTACAGGCATACGGAAGACGCATCCCACTGGGGAGTACCCTATCACAAAAATGCGTTTGTTACGCCAGATGCGGTGGATGACGGGATCCAGATTGGCCGCCACTCTGTGGCTGAATGTTACCAGTGGATACTGGAAGACCTGGCTTATGCAGAACAGCATCTTCCGTATAAGTCTGAACGTTCAGGCAATCAGCGGCTGGCCAGAGCAACCAAGGAAGCGGCAGCTGCCTATAAAGTGCGCGTATATCAGCATATGTGGGATATGCCCAATGTGATTACCCATGCGTTGAAGTTCATCAACGGCCCTTATGCGGACAGTTATGCATTGCACAATAACCCATGGGAAGCCTTCCAGGATGGCTCTTACGGCAGTACAGAGCACATATTTGGCATGGAAAGTTCAGAAACGAGCAATCCGGGAGTTAATGGAGCTCTCGCTTCTCAGTACAACCGCCGGAACCTTGTATCCATGAGTCCAATCATCTGGCGTCATGAGGGTTGGTTGCGGGATGACAAGCGCAGGCAAGGCTCGGAAGCTGAAAATGATCCTGAGGCAATGGTAAGGTTCCTGGCAGGAAGGGTGCTGACTGCCAAGTACAAGCGGGTTAGTGCAATGGACGACTTGTCGCCCATGATGCGCTACCCGGAATTATTGCTCAACCTGGC
>PWIZ01000359.1 GCA_003560175.1 Halomonas sp.
CTCAGCAGCTTCGAGGAGCGCGCCGAGCTCGCCAGTGTCTGGAGCCAGCGGGTGGGCCGTGGCCTGGGGCGCGCCAGCTATCCGATCGCGCCCTCCCGCGACGGTGACACCCTCTTTGCCGCCGACGAGCGCGGCCGGCTGGCCGCCTTCAACGCCGATGACGGCGACCGCCAGTGGCAGGTGGAACTCGAGGTACCCGTCTCCAGCGGCCTGACCGCCGTTGCTGGTGACATCTACCTGGGCACCCGCAACGGCGAGGTGCTGGCCCTGAGCCAGCGCGACGGCAGCGTGCGCTGGCGCGCCCGCGTGCCCAGCGAAATCCTGGCCGCCCCGCAGCCCAACCAGCAGCTACTGGTGGTGCAGAGCGTCGACGGTAGCGTGACCGCCCTGGATCGCGCCAGCGGCGAGGAACGCTGGAGTTACAGCGCCAGCCGTCCGACGCTGACCCTGCGCGGCACCGGCACCCCCGCGGTGATCGAACCGGTGACCTTCGCCGGCTTCGCTAACGGCCGTCTGGTGACCCTGGACAACCGCAGCGGCCAGCCGCTGTGGGAGCGGCGGATCGCCGTGGCCCAGGGCCGCAGCGACATCGACCGCCTAGTCGACCTGGCCGCTCAGCCGGTCCTGACCCCGGACGGCCGCCTGTTCGTCACCAGCTTCAATGGCCGCCTGGCCGCTCTGGAAGCCACCCGCGGCGAGCCGCTGTGGGCCATCGACTTCTCCAGCTACCACACCCCGGTGCTAGTCGGCGACTTCCTGTTCGCCGTCAACGAGGCGGGCCACATCCACGCCCTGGACGCCAACAACGGCAGCGAGATCTGGCGCAACAGCTCCCTCGAAGGACGCAGCATCACCTCCCCGGCCTTCGCCGACGGCAACCTGGTGTTCGGCGACTTCGAGGGCTATCTGCACCTGATCGACGCTCGCAGCGGCGAGATCGTCGGACGTGAGCGAATTGACCGCTCCGGCATCAGCGTGCGCCCGATCACCGAGGGCCGCCGCATACATGTGCTTGCCGACAACGGCAGCCTAGAGACCCTGGATATCCAATGACACCCGTGATCGCCCTGGTCGGCCGCCCCAATGTGGGCAAGTCAACCCTGTTCAACCGCCTGACCCGCTCCCGTGACGCCCTGGTGGCCGACTTCCCGGGCCTGACCCGCGACCGCAAGTACGGCAACGGCCTGCTCGGCGACAAGACCTATACGGTGATCGACACCGGCGGCATCAGCGGCGATGAGGACGGCATCGACGCGGCCATGGCCGAGCAGTCTCTAGCCGCCATCGACGAGGCCGACATCGTGCTGTTCCTGGTGGACGCCCGGGACGGACTTAGCCCGGCCGACCAGGCCATCGCCAACCATCTGCGGGTCAACCAGAAGAAGACCTGGCTGGTGGTCAACAAGACCGATGGCCTGGACGAAGCCACCGCCACCGCCGAGTTCTGGGAGCTGGGCCTGGGCGAGCCGCGGCCCATTGCCGCCGCCCATGGCCGCAACGTCACCTCGCTGATCGACGAGGTCCTCGCGCCCTTCCCCGAACGCGATGAGAGCATCCCGGCGGACACCGGCACCAAGGGCATCCGTATCGGCGTGATCGGTCGCCCCAACGTAGGCAAATCGACTCTGGTCAACCGCCTGCTTGGTGAGGAACGGGTGGTGGTCTTCGACGAGGCCGGCACCACCCGCGACGCCATCGAGATTCCCTTCGAGCGCCGCGGCAAGCCCTACGTGCTGATCGATACCGCCGGGGTCAGGCGACGCAAGAACGTCCACGAGATCGCCGAGAAGTTTTCGATCATCAAGACCCTGGAGGCGATCAAGGAGTGCCATGTTGCCATCGTGGTACTGGATGGCCGAACGGGCCTGGTGGAACAGGATCTACACCTGCTCGACTATGTGCTGACCACTGGCCGGGCCCTGGTGCTGGCGATCAACAAGTGGGACGGGCTGGAACACGAGGCCAAGGAGAAGATGCGGGCGGAGATCAAACGCCGCCTGGGCTTCACCGACTATGCCGACCTGCATTTTATCTCGGCGCTGCACGGCACCGGCGTGGGTGACCTCTACCCGTCGCTGGAGCGTGCCTTCGCTTCGGCCAATGCCCATTGGTCCACCAACCGCCTGACCACCATCCTCCAGGACGCGGTGGAGTCCCACCAGCCGCCCCTCGTGCATGGCCGGCGAATCAAGCTGCGCATGGCCCACCAGGGTGGTGCCAATCCGCCGATCATTGTGGTCCATGGCAATCAGACCGAGTCGCTGCCGGAGGCCTATCGCCGCTACCTGACCAACACCTTCCGCAAGGTGCTCAAGGTGCGTGGCACGCCGATGCGCTTCGAGTTCCGGTCAGGCAAGAACCCCTTCGACCCGATGGCCGATGCCAGCGACCGCGAGAAGGCCAAGAAGCGCGAGCTGGGACGCACCCAGGAGGCGCGCAACAGCCGCCGCCGCTGAGGGCACCCCGCTGGACCGACAGCGCTCGACCTGCCCTTGGAATGACAAGAGAGGCGAGTCGGGCGCTGTCGCTATTCGGCCACTTCCCGGCGTCACGCGGATGGCTCAGAATCTCCTTGAGAGTGCAGGCTTCCGGCCCTCAAATACGCTGATTTTGCGCCGCGGCATAGCCGCCACCGGGGCCTGCCTGCCCCCGATGCATTCCCGAAGGAGATACCCTTGCCCATGTTTCGTCCTGCCCGTGTCCGGCGCTGGCGGCTGCTCGCGCCACTGTGTCTCTCCGCCCTGCTTGCGGGCTGTCTGGCCCTGCCACAGACCGGCCTGTTCGCCTTCCGCCTGGCGGTGACCTCGCTGGGCGTGGAAGAGGTACGCATCGGCTCCCACACCGTGGATGCGCGTCTGGACACCAGCGACATCATGTCCCTGGCGATGTCGAGCCTCGGCGCCGGCAGCCTGCCGGTGCAGGCGACCCTGGCCATGGGGCTGGGGCTGCCCACTGGAATGCCGCCGGTGGAGATGGCCGGCTTCCGCTGGACGCTGGACATGCCGGGGGTTGACCCGGTCAGCGGCAACTACGAGCAGGAGGTGACCCTGACCTCGGGGGACGATGCCAACCTGCGCCTGCCGGTGGCCTTCGATCTGCTGGCCGGCGGCCGCGAGCGGCTCGGCCCCATGGTGGAGCTGGCCAGCCAGCTGGCCCGCCAGGGCGAGCTGCCCGCCGGCAGCCAGCTTGCCATCACCCCCGGCGACCTGCGCGGGCTGGGCATGACCCTGCCTGCCGGTCTGCTCACCCCCACCATCCGCCTGGGCGTGGGCGAAGACGGCAGGCTGATTCCGCGGGGGTAGGCCCTACTTCCCGTGCAGGCGGCGGCGGCCCACCCACTGGGTGGCGAACTGCCAGGCGCCGCGGCCGCTGCGCCCGCCCCGCAGGGTGGCGAAGCGGATCGCCTCGGCGCGAGCCTCGGCGTTCCAATCCTGCCGGTTGCCCAACTGGGTGACCCAGTGGCAGCAGGCCTCCAGGTAGACGTCCTGGTTGAAGGGGTGAAAGCCCAGCCACAGCCCGAAGCGGTCGGAGAGCGAAATCTTCTCCTCCACGGCATCGCCGTGGTGGAGCTCATCGCCCACCAGCCGCGAGCCCTGGTTGTCGCTCATGGATTCCGGCAGCAGGTGGCGGCGGTTGGAGGTGGCATAGAGCAGCACGTTGGGGGGCGGACCGGTCAAGGCGCCGTCCAGCACGCTCTTCAGCGCCTTGTAGGCATCATCATGGCCCTCGAAGGAGAGATCGTCGCAGTAGACCACAAAGCGCTGATCGTGGTGGCGCAGCTGTTCCACCAGCAGCGGCAGGCCGGCGAGATCATGGCGATCCACCTGCACCAGACGCAGCCCATCCGGCGCCAGGGAGTTGAGCAGCGCGCGAATCAGCGACGACTTGCCGCTGCCCCGGGAGCCCCACAGCAGGGCATGGTTGGCCGGCAGCCCCTGCAGGAAGGCTCGGGTGTTGTCGACCAGCGCCAGCTTCTGACGCTCGATGCCGAGCAGGTCGTCCAGGCTCAGGGCGTCCCGAGGCGGCACCGGCAGTAGCCGTCCGCCCAGACTGTGGCGCTGCCACAGGGCCGCCACGTCGCGGTGCCAGTCCACCTCCTGGGGAGGCGGCGGCAACCAGTGCTCCACGTGGTCCAGCAGATTCATCAGTCGGCGTGTCAGCTCGGCGTCCATGGGGGCTCCTTCTCCGTGTCGAGCGGTTGACCTTGCAGGCATTCAGGGTATCTTGTGGCGAACCTTGTCGTGCCGTCCAGCGTCATACCGCACTGAGATGAACA
>PWIZ01000135.1 GCA_003560175.1 Halomonas sp.
ATCGAGCAGTTCGGCACGATCGGAATCGGTGAGCTGGTCTCTCAGATCACGCAGAGTGCTGGCCGAGCCGATGATCGAGGCCAACGGCGTTCTCAGATCGTGGGAGACCGAGGAGAGCAGCGCCGAGCGCAGGCGCTCGTTCTCCTCGGAGAGCCGCGAGGCCTCCAGGTCGGCGACTAGACGCGTACGCCCCAGCGCCAGAGCCAGAAGGCGCAACATGGCATCGATTTGTCCCTCCTCATCCGGAGAGGGCAGCCGTTCCCGCTGGCCCAGGGCCAGGCCCATCAGAGCGACCAGTCGATTCTGTTCCAGTAGCGGAATGATCTGCCAGTTGGTATCCATCGCCTGCTGCGTGCCCTTGCCACTGGGGCGCAGATGGAGACGGCTCCAGGCCACGGCCGTCATAGCTCCGGCATCCAGCGTCGTTCCTTCCGGGGCGCTTGGTGCTGGCGTCATGTCCCCTGATTCGTCGGTAGCACACAACATGACCACCGGACAGCCGAGCCAACGCACCAGGGTTGCGACGCCTGCTGCTTCGACCTGCTCACGATGCGTCGCCACCGCGAGCTCCCTTGAAAAGGCCAACAATTGATAGGTCTGTTCGCGGCTGGCACGCAGTGCCAGCAGTCTCTTGCGCGCACTGCCGGCTAGCTGCCCCACGACCACCGCGACCAGCAGATAGACGACCACGGTTACCACCTGGTCCTGCTCTACCATGGCCAGGGAGTGGCGTGGATCGGTCAAGAAGAAATTGAAGCCAACAAACCCCAGCAGGGCAGCCAGCATGGCCGAGCGGGTTCCTGCCAGCATCGCGCTGACCAGTACCGCACCGAGAAACAGCAGCGAGAGGTTGCCCAGTTCCAGCCAGGACTCCAATCCAGCGGCGAGTCCCAGGGCCGCAAGGGTCGAAGCGGTCGCGACGACTGGATCACGCCAGCGCCACTGGATCTCGCGCTGACGGGGCCGGAAGCGGGGCCGTTGACGAGCCTCGGCAACGACCACCAGGTCGAAAGGACCCCCCAGGCGGGCCAGTCGCTCCGCCACCGGTCGGCGCCATATTCGCCAGCCAGAGGGGCGTGCATGGCCGACCAACAGGGTGGCCACCTTGAGTTCCCTGGCCAGGGCCGCCAGCTCTCGAGCTCGGTCCTGTCCTGCGATGACCCTTGTCTCCCCGCCCAGACGTTGCACCTGAGCAAAATCTTGCTCCAGCACCTCATGCCGATGCGGATTCTCTCGCTCACTGTCGACATAGGCCGCGCACCAGTTCACCCCATCACGTATCGCCAACCGGTGCGCTGACCTCACCAGGGCGGCATCTTCCGCCCCGCCGCTCAGCGCCACCAGCAGGCGAACGGGAGCAAGACGGTTCCCCGGACGGGACACCTTCTCTATTAGGCTCTTGCATGATTTCCCCCTTGCTTCGCTCATGACGTGGGTCAGCGCCGCCAGAACATCGGCGTCAGCAACACCAGCACCGTCAGAATCTCCAGCCTGCCCAACAGCATCCCTACACACAGCAGCCACTTGGCGGCATCCGGCAGCGGTGCGAAGTTGCCGGCCGGGCCAATGGTTTCGCCCAACCCCGGCCCCACGTTGGCCACCGCAGTGGCTGCCCCCGACAGCGCCGTGACGATATCGAGCCCCATCATCGCCAGGCCCAGAGCCAGCCCGGCGATGGTAAGAAAGAAGAAGAACGAGAAGGCCACCACGCCACGCGTTATGTCATCGGTGATCGGCTGGCCATTGTAGCGGGTGGGAAAGACGCCGCTGGCGTGGATCAGATAGCGCAGTTGGTTGCGAAGCAGGATGCTGGCAATCTGGAAGCGGAAGATCTTCATCCCTCCACTGGTGGAACCACTGCAGCCGCCGACAAAGGTCAGATAAAAAAAGGCGACGATCGCCAGTGCTCCCCAGCTACTGTAGTCGTCTGAGGCATAGCCAGTCGTGGTTACGACGGAGATCACGTTGAAGGTGACGTGGGTCAGCGCCTCGCCGGGAGGGATGCCTAGCCAGATATGCCACCCGGTCAGAGACAGAATCACGACCAACAGCACTAGCAGCAGGCCCTGAACCTGCTGATCCCGCCAGAGCGCCATGCGCGCGCCGCGTAGGAACCGAATGTAGAGTACGAACGGTAGTGCGCCCATGAGCATGAACAGGGAAGCCATCCACAGCAGGTGGGGCCGATCCGCATAGGCGCCGAAGGAGGCATCCGAGTTGGCGAACCCACCGGTCGCCACCGAGGTCATGGCATGCACCACGGCATCCAGCGTTGCCATCCCACCCAGCCAGTAGGCCAGCATGGCCAGCAGGGTAAAACCCACGTAGATCGCCAGCGTGGCCTTGGCGATGCCGCCGGTGCGCGGCATCACTTTGTCGGACCAGTCGGAGGACTCGGTGTGGAAGAGCCGCATGCCGCCCACCTTGAGGAAGGGCAGTATGGCGATTCCCATCACGATGATGCCGATACCTCCCAGCCACTGCATCATCCCTCGCCATAGCTTGAGGCCATCAGAGAGGGTATCGATGCCTTCCAGAATGGTGGAACCGGTGGTGGTAATGGCCGATACCGACTCGAAGACCGCATTGGTGAAGGAGAGCTGGGGTGCCCCCAGCACCAGCGGCAGGCTGGCCAGGGTGCTGATGCTGACCCAACTGAGGGTGGTCACCAAGAACATCTGCCATGGCTTCAAAAAGATCTCGACGCGCAGGGTTGCCAGCCAGCTCAGAGCCACCGCACCCAGCACGATGCCGATGGACTGGGCGAAGGCCCGGGCATCTGGCTCCTCCTCAATGATCAGCACCAGCCAGGGCACGGTCATGAAGGCGGCGAGAACCAGCCAAAGCACCGACAACACCTTGAGGATCGGCGCCCAGTCACGCCACTGTTCCTGCACATCTTGCCAACGACTCGCCATGGTCCTAATCACCTGTCGCGACGCGCTTGAGGACGCTCAATGGACCTCATGGCACCACAGCCCTTACTAAAAAATCCGTAAAAATCAATCTGGACGGGACGCGACCTGGTCATGCAGCAGAGGAACGGAGTTCTGGTCAATTTTTTGCGGTGAGAATAATTAACCACCATTATGCTGTTGAAAAACAAGGTTTTATTGTGGTGCGAGCGCTACGTTGACACCACAGGGTAGGGGGGTATCAATCCAATGCAGATGGTGTTGTCGGCGGCTAGGTCCGCTCTTGGCCGCAGGCGGCTGTCAATTGCCTTGGCTTCGTCATCCTTCGGCGATCTTCCTGGCGATATAGAACCCATACCCGAAATACTCGCCATAGCGCTCGTATAGCTCGATCTCCTGCTGCTGCTCCTCGACGATGGCCCGGGCGGTGGGGCTGTTGCCATGGGTCTTGAGGAAGGCCGGGAAGCGCTGCTGGAGCGGGCGGTAGTAGCCGTCGAGCCAGCAGCGGCGGGGGAGCACGAAGTAGCCGAGCGGGGTGTAGCCGTGGCGTTCCAGTACGGCCATCTTGGCCGAGGCGGTGTCGACCTCGGGGTACTGGGCGCGCCAATAGGCCTCAAGTTCGGCCGGGCGGTGCTCGGTGAGCCAGGTCAGCTCGGAGATCGCCAGGATGCCGCCCGACTTGAGGAACCGGTGCCACTGGCGCACGCCGCGGGAAAAACCGATGTTGTAGATCGCCCCTTCGGACCAGATGGCATCCAGCGATTCCGCCGGGAAGTCGAGCGCTTCCATGGAGGCGTGTCGGGGAGTGATGCGCTCGGCAACGCCGGCCTCGATGGCGCGGACCTTCAGGGTGTCGAGAAACGGCTGGAGGAAATCCACCGCCACGATCCTCGCATCGAGTGCCTCGGCGAGCACCAGGGTGGCGGCACCGGTGCCGCAGCCCAGGTCGGCGATGCTCAGGTCTTGGCGGTCGCGCAACCCGGAGAGCGCCAGGGCGAGCCGGGTTTCATCCTGACCGCCGGGCCCCTGGCGCTCGGTGTCGCGGTGCAGGTCGGCCAATAGCTCGAGTTCATTCATGGCGGATCGCTCCTGAGCTGACGTCGGGCAGGGACGCTACAGCGTCTCTTCCAGCAGCATGGCGAGCCGTTTGTGGTGCAGGGCATCGGCGGCGGCATCATAGGAAGGGGCATCCTTGGCCGTGAAGCCGTGGGCGGCCCCCTGGTAGAGCTCGGTGATGAAGTGCACGCCGGCGGCGGCCAGCGCGCTGTCCAGGCGGGCGATCTGCTCGGCGGGCAGCAGCTCGTCCCGGTCGGCATGGCCGAGATAGACGCGCCCCTGGATG
>PWIZ01000309.1 GCA_003560175.1 Halomonas sp.
GGACGGTAACGCTGCGGGCATCGCAGCTCAGGATGGTGCCCAGGCCGAGTTCGGCCTCGCCGTCACTGATCCAGCGCTGGCCGGGAGAGAAGTCGCTCATGATGCCTCGGAGGATGCTGAAAGTGCTGAAAAGGGTGCGCTCATGGCCGCCGGGACGTGGCAGCCGAACAGGGCGCGGTATATTACAGCAAAGGCCGGCGCGGCTTAAGGGGCAGTGTGATGGCGGTCGAGCCAGGCGCCGAGCTGGGCTCGGGAGAGTTCACCCACGTGGCGCTCTACGGCGCGCCCGGAGGCGTCGAACAGCAGGGTGGTGGGGAGCCCCGGGGCCTCCAGCAGCACCATCAGCTCCTGGCGGGGATCGAGCAGGGGATAACGGAAGGCCAGCGCCTGGTCGTCCAGGTAGCGGAGCACCTGCAGCAGCTCCTCACCCTGGTTGGCGATTACCACGCTGACGCCGTCCCGGGTGTCGGCCTCGGCCAGCAGCGGCAATTCGCGCAGGCAGGGTGGGCACCAGGTGGCCCACAGATTAAGCACCACCGTCTCGCCCCGCAGTTCGCGCAGGTGGAGGGTCTCGCCGTCCAGAGTCTCGAGTGTCAGGTCGGGGAGTTCGTCAATCGGCATGTCGCCGCCCAGCGGCGCCAGGGTCACCAGCACCAGCCAGAAGCTGGCGGCGCCTACGGTGAGGGCCATGGCACCGATCAGCCGCAGCAGGTGCTGGCGCAGTGCCCAGCCGGTCCACAGCAGCGCGGCCAGCAGCCCCCACAGGCCGTGGAAGCCCGGCTGCCACAGCTTGAGAATATCCAGCGGGGCCGCGGCGTAGGCGTCCAGATGCAGCAGCACGTGGCCGGCGCGCGCGCCGACCAGCCAGGCCAGTATCAGGCCGTTGAACCAGCGGGCGTGCTCGCCGCGGGGCAGTCCCAGCAGCCAGGCGCTCAGCGCCAGCAGCAGCAGGGCAGCGCCCAGCGCGTAGAGGCGCGGCACCGAAATCAAGGCGGGGCCGAGGGCGATGGCATCCATGGGGCGGGCTCCTGAGCGATGACGCAGAGTCGTGGCGATGCAGGGTCGGCGACCGGCGCGGGAGCGGGTACACTTGGGCACCCGGAAGCAAGACGCTGCCTGCGTCGACGCTTTGTCCATGCCAAGCCTACTGTTGGTCGGCATGGCTGTCATCCGTTAGCCACCCTTATCACGGGAGCCTCCATGGCCAAGCGAGCCTTCGACACCCTGCGCGCCCTGGCCATCGCCAGCCAGGCACTGGGCTTCATCCTGATCATCACCCTGGAAACGATGATGGGCGACGCTGCCCGCTTCTGGCAGGGCTGGATCCTGGCGGCCATGGTCGCCAGCGCACTGTGTATCGCCCTGGTGCGTCTCTACCGCCGCAACCGGGCACGCAAGGCCCTGGCACGACGGCTGGCCGATGATGACGGCGAAGCCTGAGGCCTCGCCCCCCGGGCGCGGGCAGCGCCTGCCCCGGCTCGCCCCGCTGCTGGCTCTCATCATGCTGCTGGCGGGCTGCGCCGCCACCCCGCAGCCGCGGCATCACGCCACGGCGCTGCCGCCCTGGGAGGTGGCCGAGACCGGACTGGGTCGATGGGCCGCCGAGCAGGCCGAGCCCCACCCGGGGCAGAGCGGCCTGGCGCTGCTGGCCAACGGCAAGGACGCCTTTGCGGTGCGTGGCCTGCTCGCGGCTCGAGCCGAGCGCCGGCTGGATATCCAGACCTACCTGATGGGCGACGACCTGACCACCCGAGCGCTGCTGGCCCGGGTGCTGGACGCCGCCGAGCGCGGTGTCGCGGTGCGTCTGCTCATCGACGACATCGGGGCGGTGGGTCAGGGCGAGCGTCTGGCCACCTTGGATAGCCATCCCAACCTGCAGGTGCGGGTCTACCACCCGCTGCCGGTGGGGCGCTCCAGCCTGGCCACCCGCGTGCTGGCCACCCTGCCGGTGCTGTCGCGCCACCACCGGCGCATGCACAACAAGCTGTGGATCGCCGATAACGCCCTGGCCATCACCGGCGGTCGCAACCTGGGCGACGAATACTACAGCGCCGGCGAGCCGCGCAACTTCGCCGACCTGGACCTGCTGGCGCTGGGGCCGGTGGTGGCGCCGCTGTCGATGAGCTTCGATCTCTACTGGAACCATGGCCTGGCCCAGCCCGTGGGTCGCTACCACCGCGTCGACGCCGATGCCTGGCGGACCCTGCGCGAAGAGCTCGCCGCCTGGCTAGCCGAGGAGAGCGACGCCGACTACTTCCGCGCCCTGCGCCAGCGCCACGAGGAGCGTGACCGTCAGCACCTGGTGGATGCCCTGCACTGGGGGCATGCCGAGGCGCTGTGGGACCCGCCCGGCAAGCCGGCGTGGCGCGGACGTCCGGCCCTGGCCGAGACCATGGCCGGCCAGTTGTGGGAGCGAGTGGCCCCCGAGGCGCGCCTCACCCTGGTCTCGGCCTATTTCGTGCCCACCGCCGCGGGCAGCCGGGTGCTGCAGGAGCTGGCCGCGTCCGGGGTGGAGGTCGAGGTGGTCACCAACTCCCTGGAGGCCACCGATGTGCCGGTGGTTCACGGCGCCTATGCGCCCCATCGGCGGGCGCTGCTGGCGAGCGGCGTGTCGCTTTTCGAGCTGCGTGCCGAGCAGGAAAGCGGCGAGGGCAGCATCATGGGCGTGCCCGGCAGCTCCGCCTCGGCGCTGCACGTCAAGGCCCTGGCGGTGGATGACGCCACCGTCTTCGTGGGCTCGCCCAACGCCGATCCGCGTTCGGTCTGGTGGAACAGCGAAGTCGGCGTGCTGGTCGAGAGCGAGAGCCTGGCAAGAGAGTTGCGCGCGCTGGTGGAGGTGGGGGCGAGCCCCGCGCAGAGTTACCGGGTGTTCCTGGACGATGAGGGCCGGCTGGGCTGGGAGACTCGCTACGACGACGAGACGGTCCGTCTCGCGCGGGAGCCGGGTGGCCCCTGGCGTCATGCCAACGCCTGGCTGAGCCGGTTCTTGCGCCTGGAGCGCTGGCTGTAGCGGGAGTGACCCGCGCGACGCGATGGAGGAGAGCACTCGATGAATGAACCCCGGACCCGCGATGCCGAGGAGGCAAGCCAGGGCCAGGAGCTTCGTCAGGCCCGGCGTGAGCGCATCAAGGTCACCGTCGGCCTGCTGCTCGGCCCCCTGGCGGCAGCGCTGCTGCTGTGGGTCGAGACGCCGGCCGGCATGCCCCCGGCGGCCTGGCAGGTGGTGGCGCTGACCGCCTGGATGGCGGTCTGGTGGGTGCTGGAACCGGTGCCTATCGCGGCGACCGCGCTGCTGCCGGTGGCGCTGCTGCCGCTGCTCGGGGTGGGGACGATCCAGTCGGTGGCCGTGCCCTACGCCAATCCGCTGATCTTTCTCTTCCTCGGCGGCTTCATGCTGGCCGAAGCGATACAGCGCTGGGGGCTTCACCGGCGCATCGCCATGCTGGTGCTGCGGATCTCGGGCAGCCGGCCGGATCGGCTGGTGGCGGGCTTCATGCTCGCCACCGCCGCGCTGAGCATGTGGGTCAGCAACACCGCCACCGCGGCCCTGATGGTGCCCATCGGCCTCTCGGTGCTGGCTATGCTGGAGCGCCAGGGTGGCGCCGGGGCGAGCCACAACATGGCGCTCACTCTGCTGCTGGGCATCGCCCTGGCGGCCAACATCGGCGGCATGGGCACCCTGATCGGCACCCCGCCCAACGCCCTGCTGGCCGGCTTCATGGGCGACAGCTACGGCATCGAGATCGGCTTCGCCCAGTGGATGGCGGTGGCCGTGCCGCCCTCGCTGCTGCTGCTGGCGCTGGCCTGGTGGCTGCTGACCCGCCTGGTCTACCCGGTAGACCGCGGCGAGGTGCCCGGGGTGGCCGAGATGCTGGCCGACCAGGCCCGGGACCTGGGGCGCATGACCCGGCCCGAGCAGCGGGTGGCGGCGATCTTCGCCCTGGTGGCCCTGGCCTGGGTGACCCGCCCGCTGCTGGAGCGGGCCCTGGGCGTGGAGCTCAGCGATGCCGGTATCGCCATCATCGGGGCGCTGCTGCTCTTCGTGGTGCCGGCACGCTGGCGCCAGCGCCAGTTCCTGATGGACTGGGACAGCGCCAAGCACCTGCCCTGGGGCGTGCTGATCATGGTCGGCGGCGGGCTGAGTCTCGGCACCGCCATCGAGGAGAGCGGCCTGGCCGCGGTGGTGGCCGAGGGTCTCGGTGCCTTCGGCAGCTGGCCGACCTGGACCATGGTGGCCATGGTGGCGCTGGCGGTGA
>PWIZ01000398.1 GCA_003560175.1 Halomonas sp.
CCCATCGGCCCGGCCTCTTCAGAGGCCGGGCCGATGCCGTTTCGCGCTGGCGCCTGGCGCGTTCGGCGTGGCACCATGAGCGCTACTGTGCACCGGAAGACGTCTGATGTTTAACGATAGTTCTCTGCGTCGGCCCTGGCGGGTGGCGGCGATAGGAGGCGCTGTGCTCATGGCACTGTACCTCTGGATATGGCACTCGCCCGATCTGGCGGAGCTGCAGCGCTGGGCCGATCAGGCGTCGCACCACCCCGTGGTGATCATCAGCGTCATCCTGGTGATGGCGGTGACCCTGGCGCTGGGCCTGCCCGGCAGTATCGGCCTATGGCTGATCGCTCCCTTCTATCCCCCCCTGGCGGCCACGCCGATGCTGATCGTCGGTAGCGTGGGAGGGGCCCTCGGTGCCTACTGGCTCTCTGCCCGGGTGGGCGATCGCTGGACCCCGAAAGGACTGACCCGCAAGATCATGCGCCGCCTGGAGCGGCGTAGCGACTTCCTGACCCAGTGTGCTCTGCGCGTTCTGCCGGGCTTTCCCCACTCGGTGGTCAACTATGCTGCGGGTCTGCTGCGCCTGCCCTTAGGCACCTTCCTGCTGGCGGCCATCATCGGTCTCGGGGTGAAGTGGGCGGTCTACGCCAGCGCCATCTATGGCGCCCTGGAAGCCGTGGAGAGCGATGAGGCGCTCAGCGTCAGCGTGGTACTGCCGCTACTGGCACTCACCGCGCTACTACTGATGGGCGCCTGGGTGCGGCGCCGAGTGGAGTCCAATGGCCAGGCAACCAACGGTTAGCCTGGCCGTCGGGGGGTTAGGTCTTGCGCAGCGAGGCGTTCAGATGGTCAACCACCTCGGCCCAGTCGGCATCTGCTTCAAGAGCTTCGCGCAGAAATTCCGCCTGTCCCTCGTTCCAGCAGGACGCATCGGGGAGGGCGGTTTCCGCTGGTATGGGTCCGTTGCGTTCGATGAATCGCTTGATCGCCTCCGGATCCGAGGCCAGGCCCAGCTGTTCGAAGAGTTCGGTAAAGGGATGGTCGGGATGTTCCATGGTGGCTCTCCTTGCGGGGTGGAGCGAGGTTGGACGAGATTCCACCATAGCGGCTTGCGCCTCGGGTTGCATGACCATCGTCAACGCTGGTGACGATCGCCTTCAGCGCTCGCCCACCAATCGGGCGAGAAAGCGCTGCCGGCGCTCGTCATCGGCAAGGGGCTGGGCCAGCAGGTGAACGAGTTTGGTCAGGGCCGCCTCGGGGGTCATATCATCCGCCGAGAGGACTCCGGCCGTGTGCAGTCCCTGGCCGGCCGCATAGTGGCCGATGTCGATGCCGCCATGGGGGCACTGGCTGATCGCCACCAGCAGCTTGCCCTGACCGCTGGCCTCGGCGAGTACGCCGAGCAGTTCGGGGTCTTCCGGAACGTTGCCGCCTCCCCACACCTCCAGCAGGGCCCCCTTGAGTGCCGGGTCGTGAAGCCAGGCGGCGACCTGGCGGGCGGTGATGCCGGGCCAGAGCACGATGCGGGCCACGCCACCCTCTGCCAGCGGGCCGTAATCGGGCAGTTCGAAGCGTGGGGCGCCGCGCTGCTGGCGGGCCAGGCCCTGCTCGGGGTAGAGAATGGGGTCCATGCCGATCCGCTCGCCGAGCAGCGGGTAGTTGGGGCTGGCGAAGGCATCCGCATCCCGCGACAGCCACTTGCGTGCCCGCACCCCGCGCAGCAGCTTGCCACCGAAGGCGATGGCCACTTCCTGAAGCGCCGGATCGACGGCGAACCGCAGCGCCAGCTCAAGGTTGTCGGTGGCGTCGCTGCCGTCGGCTTCCAGCGGCTGCATGGCGCCGGTCACCACCACCGGCCGGTCTACGCCCTGGAGCTGGTAGGCCAGGCTCGATGCCGTCCAGGCCAGGGTGTCGGTGCCATGCAGCACCACGACGCCCGGGTGGTCCCGATGGCGCTCGGCGATCTCGGCGGCCAGGCGCTGCCACTCCCGTGGGGTCGCGGCGCTGGAGTCGATGGGGTCGGGGAAGGCCAGCACTTCAAATTCGGGCAGTGCCGCGCGGCGCTCTGCAGACAGGGCGCCCAGGGCGCGGGCCAGGCGCGCCTCGATATCGCCGCCCGGTACCAGGCCCGAGCCGCTTTCCACCATGCCGAGCGTGCCCCCGGTATAGATCACCAGCAGCGGGTGCGGCGAGGAGAGAGCGGTATCCTGGGTCATGAGGGCTCCGGAGCAGAGTGTCGATAAGAGTGCCGATCATAAGCGGCATGATAAGAGGCAGCGGAGGCGCCTGCCAGGCTCACCCGTCGATGCGCACCCGCACGCCTTCGGCGACCCGCTCGCCGGGGTGGGTGATGATGATATCACCGACCTCCAGCCCGTCGAGGACCTGGGTCGCAAGGCCGCTGCGCCGTCCCGGGGTAACCGACACCTGGCGGGCGCGCTCCTCCTCCACGCGGAACACCACCCACTCCCCGTCGGCGCGGAACAGGGCGCTGGTGGGCAGCTGCAGCACCTCGTCGGCCTGCCAGACGATAAACTCGGCGTCGACCCGAAAGCCGCTGCCCAGGCCCCGGGCGGCGGGCTCGACCCCCTCGGCGAAGTCGACGATCACCGGCACGCGCTGCTCGTCGACGCCCAGCGCCGAGACGCGGGTGAAGCCGGCGGGCTTGATGCGCTGCACCACCCCCGCCAGCGCCTCCTCGCCACCCCAGTCGGTCAGGCGCACCGCCATGCCGGGACGGACCCGCACTGCATCCATGGAGAGCAGGTCCACCTGGATCTCCAGGTCCGTCAGGCTGCCGAGTTCGAGGATGCGCTCGCCGGCGGCCACGCTGCCCTCGCAGCAGCGGTAGCGGGTCAGTACCGTGCCGCTGATGGGGGCACGGATCGCCAGGGCGGGGTGGTCGGCATCGTCGCGCTGGCCGCTGGACACGGCCAGCACGGCCCGGGCGCTCTCGACCTCGAAGCGAGCCGCCTCGACGCTGGATGCCGCCGCGCTCTCGATGGCGCGCTGGCGGTCGCGCTGGCTGCGGCGCTGGTCGAGGTCGGCGGTGGAGACCAGGTTGCGCTGGTGCAGGGTGCGGTAGCGCTCGAACTCGGCCTCCGCGAAGCGCCGCTCGGCGCGGGTGGTGTCCAGGTTGGCCCGGGCGGCCGCGAGACGCGCCTCGGCCGCCTGCAGCGCGTCCTCGGCCTGCTGGCGCGAGCGGGGATCCAGCGCCGGGGCGGGGCTGGGTTCGAGGAGGAACAGGGGCTGGCCCTGCTCCACCTCGTCACCGACCTCAAGCATCACCCGCTGCAGATAACCGGCGATGGGTGCCGAGACGTTCCAGGTGTCGCGCAGCCGGGTACGCCCCTCTTCGATTACCGAGTCGATGAAGGGGGCGGCGCTGACCCGGGCCACGCTGACCGGCACCGGTGCCGGACGCAGCGCCCAGGCCAGCAGGGCCAGCAGGGCGAGACCCGCGAGACTCCATAGCAGGGGGCGAGTCCAGGCGCGTAGTGTCATGGGGCTATCTCCTTGTGCTTCTTCTGGCAGCGACGCTGGTAATGCCAGTGCGAGGTGATATCGGTCACTCCACGGCCTTGAGCACACGCAGCTTGTCCAGGCGGCCGAGGCGTCGCACCACCAGCAGGGCGACCACCAGGGAGGCGGCGAGCACGCCGCTGGCGGCGATGCCGAAGGCCTGGGGCGTGAGCACCATCGGTACGCGGAACAGGTCGCTGCTGAAGGCCTGGTTGAGCAGGCGGCTGAAGACGATGCCGATGGCCCAGCCCGGCGGGATGGCGACCAGCGTCAGCAGGGCGATCTCGCCGAGCAGGATGCGCGATACCTCGGCCCGGGAGTAGCCCAGCACCTGCAGGGTGGCGAGTTCCCGGGCGCGCTCGGCAAAGGTGATGCGGGCATTGTTGTAGACCACGCCGAAGCTTATCGAGGTGGCGACGGCCACGAAGATCGCCGCAAAGAGCAGGATCGTCTCGTCGAGGTAGTCGCGGATGCCGCGCTCGGCCTGGTCGAGCCGGCCGATGGCGGCCACGCCGGGCATCTCCCACAGGGCCGCGTTGAGCGCCGCGCGCCTATCGGCATCCACCAGCAGCCAGGCGCCGCTGATCGCCGGCCCCTCGCCCATCAGGGCGTTGAGCTGCGTGCGGGTGAGGTAGGCACCCACCCCCAGGGGCTCATCCACCAGGGCGGCCAGCGGTAGCGTCAGATGGCGCCGCTGGCCCTCCATGACCGCCACCTCGATCTCGTCGCCCAC
>PWIZ01000194.1 GCA_003560175.1 Halomonas sp.
CAGCGTCAGGTAACGCAGCAGACCCTCGCCGGTCATGCGCAGGCTATCCGGCACCTTGCCACGCACCATCAGCCCAACCAGCAGAATCACCATGCCGAACACCGGCCCAGGCACTGGCAGCATCAATCCGCGCGCCACCAGTTCGCCCAGGAACTGGCAGATCAGCAGCACGCTCATCCCCATGATCAACGGCATAACGCTCGCCCTCCTGTCTAGGGAGCCAGCACCTGCCACCGCCCCCTGCCATTCCCAGCCATTCCCAGCCATCCAAGATCGCTCAGTGACAGTCGTTCAATGAGCCTTGTGGGCCTCGTCGTCGGACACCGGCACCGGCTGGACACCGGCGTCGCCCAGATCGGCCCAGGGTTCGCGGGGTGCCTCGGCGCGCTCACCGGTCCGCGCCGCATAGCGTTCGCGGTGCAGTGCCTTGAGTAGCCCAGCGATCATCAGCATGATCACCACCGAGAACGGCAGTGCCGCCATGATCACCGCCGCCTGCAGGGTCTCCAGGCCGCCGGCCATCAACAGCACCGATGTCAGCAGGCCCAGCACCGCCCCCCACAGGATGCGGTGGAAAGTGGGGGGCTCCGGGTCCCCACCCGATAGGATAGTGTTGATCACCAGGGTGCCCGCATTGGCGGACGTGATCAGATAGGTGGCAATCAGCACCAGCAGCGCCAGGGACAGAATCTGCCCGGCCAGGCCAAGCTCCATCGCCTCGACGGTGGCAAACAGCGCCGTGGCCACGTCTCGATCCACAGCCGCCACGATGCCGCCCATCCCGAACAACTCATGATAGAGCGCTGTGCCACCAAATACTCCGATCCACACCACAGTGATCACCGTCGGCACCAGCAGCACCCCCATCACGAACTCGCGAAAGGTACGACCGCGCGAGACCCTGGCGATGAACATGCCTACGAAGGGCGACCAGGCCAGCCACCAGCCCCAGAAAAATACCGTCCACTCTGACTGCCAGTTGTCATCACGGGTGGCATTGGTGTGGAAGGTCATGCTCATCAGGTTCTGAATATAGTCACCGGCGGACTCGATGGTGATGGCGATCAGATACTGGGTCGGCCCGAATAGCAGCAGGCACGATACCACCGCGATGCTCAGCCAAAAGTTCGCCTCGGAAAGCAGGCGCACCCCCTTCTTCACCCCGGACACCACCGAGACGGTGGCCACCGACATGATCACCGCAGTGATCGTTAGCTGCAGCCACACCGAGTTTTCCAGGCCGAACAGGGCCCCGAGGCCGGCGTTCATCTGCTGCACGCCGAGGCCTAGGGTGGTCGCAATGCCGAATACTGTGCCGAACACCGCCAGCACATCCACCGCATCACCAAGGCCGCCTTCCACCCGCTTGCCGAAAATCGGCTGGAGTGCAGAGCGAATGGTCAACGGCAGCTTCCAGCGATAGCTGAAATAGGCCAGCACCAGCGCCACGAAGGAGAAGATCGCCCAGCCGTTGAGCCCCCAGTGGAAGTAGGTCAGCCGCATGGCTACCCGAGCGGCATCCGGCGTCATCTCTTCGGCGATGAAGGGATTGCCCTGAAACTGCAGGATCGGCTGCGCGACTGCCCAGAACAGAATACCCACCCCGGTGCCCGCAGCAAACAGCATCGACACCCAGGAGAAAAAGGTGAACTCCGGCTGTTCGAAGTCACCGCCCAGGCGCACGTTCTTGTAACGCCCGGTGCCCAACCACACCATGAACAGCAGCAGGAAGGCCACCAGCAGCACGTAGTACCACTCGAGAAACGGGTCCAGCACTCCCCGGGCGGCGGCCAGCCCCGAGGCCAGCCGCTCGGTGAAAAAGGCGCCGTAGATCAATGCCACCGCCACCACCACCATCGTTACCAGGGTGACGCGTGGGTTCATTCCCTTCAGCAGCCCGCGCTGCGCCTGTCCGTACATGTTCGCTCCTGACCGATTCCTTGGATTGAGCGACCAACGCCGCCCAACAACCTTGCAATGATAGAGCATCGCCTGCACAGACCCCAGCGGGCGTAACGCCAACCGCTTGAAACGGAAGTGCAAAAGGGGCTTTCCATTTGCCTGAGAACGCGCTAGTATACGCCTCGTCTTAGGGGGACTGGCCAAACAGCCAAGAACTCGAAGATAGAGTCGGAGCGTGGCGCAGCTTGGTAGCGCGTTGCAATGGGGTTGCAAAGGTCGCAGGTTCGAATCCTGTCGCTCCGACCAAATAACATGAAAAAACCGCCGCTTTGGGTAGTCACCCAGCGGCGGTTTTTCGTTGGCAGCGTTCCGGTTACCAAATTAGCCGGCGGTCATCAGAAACAAGACGTCATCCGCACGCCAAGCTACAGACGGTGACCGCCTTCCTGGTGGAGTCGATCGCGTGTGCCGACCCTAGCGAATCACTCCGCCGTGGCCTTGATGGCCGCCTGCAACCGCTCGGCGGTCTCCTCGATCTCCCGGACGATATGCTCCAGCACGGTGATACGTGCATCCAGGTAGTCCTGCGCCTCGCTGTCAGTAGCGTGGCGGCTATCTGACTGGGCCTGGCCGATAGCGCTCTTCATGGCCAGGGTCATAGCACGCAGGGTGTCGGCAGTGCGGTGGGCCTGGGCGGCATTTTCGAGCTCGACATCGGCGCCGTGGCGAAAGAAGATCGGCACTACGGAGTCATCGGCATCGAAGGAGATGGCATCGCGCAGGGCGAGTTCCGGTGAAGCGTAGGCGCCGGTGCCACTGCCATAGCCGGCGCTATCACGGACGGCATGACCGGCGTGATCCAGAATGCGCCACTCATAGGAGTCATCACCATACACCTCGATGCAGCCGGATTCATGCGGGCGGTCAATACGGTGCTGGATGTTCATCTGGGTCGCCTCCAGGCAAGTGGTAGATGCACAGGCAATATCGCGGTGCGGGTCGCTGGTAATCAGCTTAAGGCCAGCATACCCGATACCTGGGTTCATCACCTTGACTTGGCACATCAACATAAGCCACCGCGTTCACACCAGCTTCAGGGGCTCGATATCTCGGAAGATGCCGGTCTTGGTCATGTCGCGGCGCAGGGTAAAGGCTTCCATGGAGGCCACCGGGTCCACCTGATCGAGCCGGTCGAAGTGGATTCTTTCCCATTGACCACGGCTGACCTTGACGCTGTAGAGATACTGATCGCGCTGGCCGCCGGTTGCCGGGTCGGCGATCTCGCGGTAGCCGGAGACCCGGACCTCCTCCACGGCAGGTAGGCGGGCAAACACCGCGCCAAGCACGCGAAAGGCGATGCCGTGAACATGGTCGCGGTAGAGTTCACGCTGGCGGGTGGCATTGAGCTTGCGCGAGGTGAGCCTGAGTTGCTTAGGGGGCATGCCCCAGTAACGGTCCGGCATCTCCTCCTCGCAAGGCAGGTCAACGTCCACGGCGATGGTCCGCACATCGCTGCCCAGCTCGAAGTCGATCAGTGTCTCGCGGGGCCAGTCGATCTCCTCCAGGCGCTCGCGCAGGGTCTGCTCCATGGCATCCGGATCGCTCCAGACCCCGTCGCTCTCGCGCAGATGACGAGAGAACTCCACCGCGTCATGCTCCGCCTTGCGCCATTCCCAGGCTCGGTAGTGCTCGTCGAACTCGGCCCGGCGCCGGCGATTCTCCTCCTCCAGACGACGCCTGGCGGGGGACCAGAGCACATGCCGCCAGTCGGAAGGCTGAGGCTGGAACGGAGGCGGCGGCGGCTCATCAAAGTCGCGCATCACATAGCCCCTCGATTCGAGCGGCGGCGTCTCCTCGTGCAGCCGCCCCAGGCGGTCGAGGTCGGCGTTGAGCCGCTCACAATGGGCACGAAGCTGTTCGCGAATGGAATCTTCGGCATGGCGGCGCAGCACCCGCGCCTCCGGGCTGGACAGTGGCTTACCGTCAGTGTGGAAGTAGCCGACCTGACCGCCCTCCCCGACGTCCAGCTGCAACGCCAGGGTTTCACCCTCGGCAAGCCGCGCCTCCAACGCAGCCGCATTGCCGGAGGCCGTCGCAGCCGCGCCAGCCACGCCCCTTCTACGCGGACCACCGCCAGCGGTGAGCTTGCGACGATAGGCAAGCCCGGTGCCGGGAACGCCCGCATGGCCATGCACGCCGCCAGGCCCCATGCTCAGGCTGGCGCCACGCGGGCCCACCGAGAGCCCCAGCCCGCGCTTGCTGAGGTTGAGGCGCACCCCGGGCGCCAGACGAATACGACGCTGAAAACGAAAGGCCATCTCA
>PWIZ01000346.1 GCA_003560175.1 Halomonas sp.
AGGGCGCAGTCGATGCACTCGTCGGGGTGGATCACCAGGAAGTTGGGACCCTCGTAAAAGCAGTCCACCGGGCAGACTTCGACACAGTCGGTGTACTTGCACTTGATGCAGTTCTCGGTGACGACGAACGTCATGCCACTCTCCCTTCCTCGGGCCGGCGTCGCTCGGCCACTATGGATAGTTGATGAAACGGTTATAAAAGATTATCTTCTTATGCTAAGGCGGCGGTGAATCAGACCATTCTAGTCGTGCCCCTATAGCGTCGCAAGCGAAGGGGATGCCGTCATAGAGACTCCCGCCAGCGGTAGAGCAGCTCCAGCGCCTGGCGCGGGGTCAGTTCGTCCAGGACGAGGCCGCCGAGCTCCTCTACCAGGGGATGGGGCGTGCTGGCGAAGAGGTCGCTCTGCTGTGGCTGGGGAGCGCCGCCAAGGCGTTCGCTGCTCCTGCTGCCCTGGTCGACCTCCTGTTGCTCCAGCTGGGCGAGCTTCTCCCGGGCCCGAGCGATCACTCCCTGGGGCACGCCGGCCAGCTGAGCTACCTGCAGGCCGTAGCTCTGGCTGGCCGGGCCATCCTTCACTCTGTGCATGAAAACGATGCCGTCCTTGTGCTCGGCGGCCGTCAGGTGCACGTTGGCCACCCCCTCGGCCTGCTCGGGCAGGGCGGTCATCTCGAAGTAGTGGGTGGCGAACAGCGTGAAGGCGCGAGTGCGGGTCAGCTGCTCGGCGCTGGCCCAGGCCAGCGACAGACCGTCGAAGGTGCTGGTGCCCCGGCCGATCTCGTCCATCAGCACCAGGCTGTGGTCGGTGGCGTTGTGCAGGATGTTGGCGGTTTCGGTCATCTCCACCATGAAGGTGGAGCGGCCGCCGGCCAGGTCATCGGAGGAGCCAATGCGGGTGAAGATGCGGTCCACCGGGCCGATCTCGGCGGCGTCGGCCGGCACGAAGCTGCCGGTGTGGGCAAGCAGCACGATCAGCGCCGCCTGGCGCATATAGGTGGACTTGCCGCCCATGTTGAGGCCGGTGATCACCAGCATGCGGCGCTCGTCGCCCATCATCAGGTCGTTGGGCACGAAGGGGGCATCGGAGACCTGCTCCACCACCGGGTGGCGACCGCCGTGAATGGCGATACCCGGTGCCTCGGCCAGCCGGGGTCGCACGAAATCCAGCGCCTGGGCTCGCTCGGCGAAGGCGCACAGCACATCCAGGGAGGCCAGCGCCCGGCCACTGGCCTGCAGGGCGTCGAGCTCAACGTTGAGGGTATCGAGCAGGCCATCGTAGAGCAGCTTCTCCCGGGCCAGGGCGCGGGACTTCGCCGACAGGGCCTTGTCTTCGAACTCCTTGAGCTCGGGAATGATGAAGCGCTCGGCGTTCTTCAGGGTCTGGCGTCGCACATAGTCCGCCGGGGCGTCCCTGGCCTGGGCGCGGGGAATTTCGATGAAGTAGCCGTGCACTCGGTTGTAGCCCACCTTGAGGTTGGGCAGGCCGGTGCGTTCGCGCTCGCGGGTCTCCAGCCTCACCAGGTAGTCGCCGGCGTGCTCGGCTAGCCCGCGGTGCTCGTCGAGCTCGGCGTCGTAGCCCTCGGCGATCACTCCGCCTTCGCGGATTACTACCGGCGGGTTCTCCATCAGGGCACGGCTCAGGGTGTCGGCCAGTTCGGGATAGGGGCGGATATGGCGCCTGAGCTCGTCCAGGGCTGTGCCTTCGGCATAGCCGTCAAGCGCCGCCGCGAGCTCCGGCAGGGCATTGAAGGCGTCACGCAGCCGGGCCAGGTCCCGCGGTCGAGCGCTGTAGAGGGCGACCCGGGCCAGGATGCGCTCCACGTCACCGATGGCCTTAAGCGACTCGCGAAGCACCACGAAGCCTTCGGCCTCCAGCAGCAGCGCCACCGCGGACTGGCGCGCCTGCACCCGCTCGCGATCGCGCAGCGGTCGATTGAGCCAGCGCTTGAGCAGTCGTGAACCCATGGCGGTGGCAGTGGTGTCGAGCACGCTGGCCAGGGTGTTGTCGACGGTGCCTCCCAGGTTGACGTCGATCTCCAGGTTGCGGCGGCTGGCAGCGTCGATGACCACGGCGTCGTCGCGGCTCTCCACGCCGATGGCGGTGACGTGGGGCAGCCCGGAGCGCTGGGTGTCCCGGGCGTATTCGATCAGCACGCCGGCGGCGGTGAGGGCGGCGCTGAGGTGGGCGCAGCCGAAGCCACGCAGGTCCTGGACCTGGAACTGATCGCACAGCAGCCGAGTGGCGCTCTCCAGGTCGAACAGCCAGTCTCCCTGGCGGCGCAGGCCACGTCTGCCGTCCAGCGCCGGCGGCAGGCTCAGGCTCTCGGCCACCAGCAGTTCGGCGGGGTCGAGGCGCTGAAGCTCGGCGAGCATCTCGCCCTCGCCCTCCACCTCCAGTACGCTGAAGCGCCCGCTGGAGAGCTCCAGCCAGGCCAGGCCCACCCGCTCGCCGGCGGCGTGCACGGCCACCAGCAGGTTGTCGCGGCGGGCGTCGAGCAACGCCTCATCGTAGAGGGTGCCGGGGGTGACAATGCGCACCACGCGGCGATCAACCGGCCCCTTGCTGGTGGCCGGGTCGCCGACCTGCTCGCAGATCGCCACCGACTCGCCAGCGGCCACCAGGCGCGCCAGATACCCTTCGGCGCTGTGGTAGGGCACGCCGGCCATGGGGATCGGCTTGCCGGCGGACTGGCCGCGCTGGGTCAGGGTGATGTCGAGCAGCGCGGCGGCGCGTCTGGCATCATCGAAGAAGAGTTCGTAGAAATCGCCCATGCGGTAGAAGAGCAGCACGTCGGGGTGTTCGCGCTTGATCTTCAGGTACTGGGCCATCATCGGCGTTTGGGGGGGGCTGGCCTGTGACATCGCGGATCCCTGTTGCGGCTCTGCACTCGCTGGCAAAAGCCAGTATTCTACCGTCCAGGCATCGGCTCCGTCAGGAGCGATTGCAGATGACTCAGGAGGCCGCCACATGACCCCTTTCACCGCCAGCCTTGCCGACCTCGGCCTCATTACCCTTGCCGAGCGCCTGGGCCGGCGCTGCCGTGAGCAGGGCGTGATGGTGACCTGCGCCGAATCGTGCACCGGCGGCGGGGTGGCCAGCGCCATCACCGCCGTGGCCGGTAGCTCCGGCTGGTTCGAGACTGGCTACGTGACCTACGCCAACGCCGCCAAGACCCGCCTGCTGGGCGTGCCCGATGCGTTGCTCGAGACCCGTGGCGCGGTGAGTCGCGAAGTCGTCGAGGCCATGGTGGTCGGCGCCTGCCGCGACAGCGGCGCCGGGCTCGGTGTGGCGATCAGCGGCGTGGCCGGCCCCGGTGGCGGCAGTGCCGAGAAGCCGGTGGGCACCGTGTGGCTTGCCTGGGGCGATGCCACAGGCGCCACTGCCGAGTGCCATCGCTACTCGGGCGACCGCCTTGCCGTGCGCGAGCAGGCAGTGCGCGAGGCCCTGGTGGGGTTGATCCGCTGCCTCGAGGCACGCTGAGCCCTGCCGTACCGGGCGGAATTTGCGCTGGTCCTGCCCGCCCTTTTTCGCCATACTACTGTGCAGTCATACAGTATTTAGACACCCCAGATCAGGAGATCCGACATGGCTCAGGATGACAACCGCTCCAAGGCGCTGAGCGCCGCGCTTTCCCAGATCGAGCGCCAGTTCGGCAAGGGGACCGTGATGCGCCTCGGCGACGCCCCCCGCGTGGTCATGCCCTCGGTCTCCACCGGCTCGCTGGGTCTCGACATCGCCCTGGGCATCGGCGGCGTGCCGCTGGGTCGCGTGGTCGAGATCTTCGGCCCGGAGTCCTCGGGCAAGACCACGCTGTCCCTGTCGGTGATCGCCCAGGCCCAGAAGCAGGGCAAGACCTGTGCCTTCATCGACGCCGAGCATGCCCTGGACCCGAGCTACGCTGAAAAGCTCGGCGTCAATCTCGATGACCTGCTGGTCTCCCAGCCCGATAACGGCGAGCAGGCCCTGGAGATCTGCGACATGCTGGTGCGCTCCGGCGGCGTCGACGTGATCGTGATCGACTCGGTAGCGGCGCTGACGCCGCGCGCCGAGATCGAGGGCGAAATGGGCGACTCCCACGTCGGCCTGCAGGCCCGCCTGATGTCCCAGGCGCTGCGCAAGATCACCGGCAACATCAAGAATGCCAACTGCATGGTGGTGTTCATCAACCAGATCCGCATGAAGATCGGCGTGATGTTCGGTAGTCCCGAGAC
>PWIZ01000065.1 GCA_003560175.1 Halomonas sp.
AGCTCAGCCTGGAGGAAGAGGACTTCTACTGGGTCACCCACATGGCCCTGGAGATCGCGGCTCTCTACGCGGACAACCGCCTGGTCTCGGTACTCGAGGGAGGCTACCACCTTGAATCCCTTGGCCGCAGTGTCGAGGCCCACCTCAAGGCGCTGCTGGGCCAGCCCTTCAGCGACGCTCCCGCGCCCTCGGCCTAGCGTCTATCGGTCGGCGTGCCGATTTCCCTAGCGGCGGGGAATGTCCCTCGCCGACGGCTCCGTCGAGACGGCCTGGCGGTGGCCTTCTCGCCGTCGGGCTGTGGTAAAGTCGGAGAACCTGTTTCCTATAGTGAACTTCTGCCGATGACTGCCACCACCGATCAGGACGCCGCTGTGCGAATCGCCTCGGGACGCAAGCCACTCGTTGAACCGCTGCGCCTCGGCGAACGCCTGCGCGAGATCCGTCTGGCCAATCAGTGGACCCTCGAGGACGTCAGCCAGCGAACCGGCCTTGCCCGCTCGACCCTCTCCAAAATCGAGAACAACCAGATCTCCCCCACGTTCACTGCCGTCCAGAAATTGATCGGCGGACTGGGCATCGACCTGCCTCAGCTACTCTCGCCACCCCGCCAGCAGAGCCGCACCATGGGACGCCGAGATCTGACCCGTCGCGGCCATGGCCAGCAGCACCCGACTCCCACCTACGAGCATGAACTTCTCAGCTGTGAGCTAGCCCAGAAGCGCATGATTCCCTTCAAGACCATCGTGCGGGCGCGCAGCTTCGAAGAGTTCAGCGAGTGGGTGCGCCACGACGGCGAGGAGTTCCTGATGGTGCTCGACGGCGAGATCCTGCTCTACACCGAGTTCTATGAGCCGCTGCGTCTCGAACAGGGCGACAGCATCTACTTCGATAGCGACATGGGGCACGCCCTGATATCGGTGAGCCTGGAAGACGCCGTGGTACTGTCGGTCTGCACCCGGGTCGAGGCCGCCTGACTCAGCGCCTGCTGCCAGCGAGGCGATCACCGGGTCGGCGCGGCGGTACCGCATCCAGCGTCAATCGCTGGGCGGCGTTGATCGCTTGAAAGTGTCGTCCCTTGGCTCTTGCGATCAGCATCACACCGAAACGGCTGGCCAGCTCGACCCCCTTCTGAGTCACACCGGAGCGCGAGACCAGCACCCCGATGCCCATCTGCGCCACCTTGAGCACCATTTCCGAGGTCAGACGCCCGGTAGTGTAGAAAATATCGGCATGCCCCGAGTCCGCCTCCGCCAGCCACTGGCGTCCCGCCAGGGTATCCACGGCGTTGTGGCGCCCCACGTCCTCGACGAAATCCAGCACCTGCGCCTGATGGCACAGCGCACAGCCGTGCACTGCCCCTGCGCTGCGGTAAGTCTCGTTATGTTCGCCCAGGTTTTCCAGCAGTCCGTAGAGCACTGACTGGCGAAGCGGTGTCTCGGGCAGCGTCTGGCGAGGAATCGCCTCCAGAAGTCGCCCGAACACTGTCCCCTGACCGCAGCCGGTGGTCACGGTGCGGTGCCCGAGCCGCTCCTCCAGATCTTCGGGCTCGTGCCGCGTCACCACGGCCGCTGCCTCCACCTCCCAGTCCACGTGCACCGCCAACAGATCTGCCCTGGCGGCGATCAGCCCCTGGTTGCGCAGGTACCCCACCACCAGCGACTCGGGATCCGCGCCCAGGGTCATCAGGGTGACGATCTCCCGCTTGTTGAGATAAAGGGTCAGAGCGCGCTCGGCGGCGATGGCCTGGCAGCGCGCCTCACCGAACTCATCGAAGACCTCGATTTCCAGAGTGGCAGGCAGGCGAGCCTGGCTCAGGCTGATGTCGTGCATCGACGGCTCCTCGAGAAAGCGTTGATCGTGATGATGGCATTCCCCGGCCCCAGTGTCTTTACTGAATAGCGACATGCCATAACAACTCTTTATTTCCGAGCACGCCGCCCATGCCAGCGCCCAGCAGTCAGACCACCCTGAGCCTCGACCTCGGCGTCGAGTCCCGCCAGGTCAAGGGATTCACCTCGACCCAGTGGCGTATCACTGCCCTCTCGCCCGGCGATGCCGGCCCCTGGGTACTCAGGCTCCAACTCCTCATGACCGAACGCGCCGCCTATCGATTCAACCTCCAGGCGGGTACGCCGCGTCTATTCGTGCGCTGCGGAGAGAGCGGCACCATCCCCGATCCATCGGCGATCACCGCCAGCCAGGACGTCGCCGCCGCCTGGCTGGACGGCGAGCAGCAGGTGCTTGAGGTGGAGATGCCCCTGGCGATTCAGGCCTGGATCGAAGCCTATCTCGTCCGCCACGGTGAGGCCCCGGAAGAGGGCCGCAAGAAGAAGCGCCAGGGAGCCGGCCGGGCCCGGGAGCATACCGCATGAGTCGATTGAGCCGCTGGTCACGCCGCAAACTCGGCATTGACGCCGAAGAGAAGGTCCTGGCCGAGCCGCCAGCCGCCCGCAACGATCAGTCCGATCAGGCGCCCGAGCCCGAGCCCGGCAGCCTGGACGCGACCCTTCCAGATCCCGACAGCCTTCCTTCTGGCAGCGACTTCAAGGCGTTCCTGCAGGCGGGCGTCAGCGATGCCCTGCGTCGCCGCGCCCTGCGCCGGATGTTCTCGAGCGACCATTACGGAATCCGTGACGGCCTGGACGACTATGATGACGACTACCGCCAGCGGCTCAAGCCGCTGACCAGCGAGCTGGCTCAGCGCCTGAGGCAGTGGACGCGCCGGGTCGAGGATGGCGAGCCCGAGGTGGCGGCCGGTGAATCGATGGAGCCCACGGTCGTGGAAGCGACAGGGGAGACCGATGACGCGACTTCGCCATCCGCGACCGACGACGGTAGCACCGATAGCGGCAGCGTCGACGGGCGACGAGCGGACGAGAGCCTCGCCAGTGGCGGAATGCCGACCCGGAGGGCGACCTTGGACCAAGGGTGAGCTGGCAGGATCACGAAAACCGACCAGACTGAAAGATTATCGTCACACAATAATAATCATATATCCCTGACTGTGAGGTGGCATGAATCAGCAAATCGACACGATTGCCTTGGACGATGGCGGTAATCATCGGGCCAGGGAGGCGGCGTATCGCCGCGCCTCCTGGCCACTCAACCTCACCCCGGCGAGCATCGGATACCTCAGCCAGGGCCATGGCCTGATTCTCGGCAATGAACGTGACGTGCGTCTCGCCGCCCGGGCCCTCATGAAGCAGGGGCTAGTCCGGCCTACGCTGCTGTTCAATGAACCCGTCGCCATCTCTCCCATTGCCGATGATGATGTCGATGACGAGACGTTGATGGCCGAGACGTCCGAGCTCACTCATCACCGTCTGACACGCGAGCAGGCCGCGAGCCTGCGGGTCGAGGGTTATCTGGGTCGCTTCCGAGTCACCCTCCACCGCGAAGAGGGTCCCCTCGACCTGGCGTTCGCCCTGGCCGATCGGGACCACTTCGACCAGATCCTCGACCTTGGCGAGACCCCGGCCCTGGCGCTGGAACTACCGCCGCCGGGGTATGTCGCTACCCACTGGACCGACCCTGAGACCCCCTCCCGACTCGAGGGCTTCGCCGCCCTGGTGGGAGAGTTCGACAAGCCCCGCTACTTCCAGATTCATCAGGAGCTATGTGCACATTCGGCCAGTGGCAACATCGGCTGCACCCGGTGCCTGGAGGTCTGCCCCGCCGATGCGATTCAGAGCCAGCGAGGCCGGGTCGAGTCGCGTATCGAGATAGACCCCTACCGCTGTCACGGCGTGGGCAGCTGCAGCAGCGCCTGTCCCACCGGCGCCATCGAGTTCCGGATGCCCGAGTCCCATCGACAACAGGAGACCCTGCTGTCCTGGCTGGCGGCCTATCACGAAGCGGGCGGCGGCCAGCCGGTGATACGTTTCGTGTCGAGCGAGCACCTGGCGCCCGATGACTCACCGGCTGGCCACGTTCTCGATGTGCCCCTCGAGGAACTCGGCGCGGCGGGCCACGACCAGTGGCTGACGGCCCTGGCCGGCGGCGCCGCCGAGGTCCGCCTCCAGCATCACCCGGACATGCCGGAGCGTCTGGTCGCCTTCCTCGATGATCAGCTCACCCAGGCACGGGCCCTGCTCGAAGCGATGGGACACTCACCCGAGAGGATTTCCGTGCTGGGCATTGGCGACACGGCGGCCAGGGATGCCCTGCCCGCCCACCCGCCGCTCCCCGCGGACGGTTTCATGCTGGATGGCACGGGCAAGCGAGACCGGCTCAACCGCGTGCTCGACCGCCTCGCCGAGCAGGGTTGGCCCGACGGCGCTCGACACGCCATGCCCCACGCAGCCGCCTATGGCGGGCTCGCCGTCGACACTCAGCGCTGCACGCTCTGCATGGCGTGTGTCGCCAGCTGCCCCACGCCCGCGCTGGCGGCCGGCGAAGAGAGCCCAGAGCTCAGCTTCCGAGAGGCCGACTGCGTGCAGTGTGGCCTCTGCGCGGACGCCTGCCCGGAGGATGCCATCGCCCTGCTGCCCGGTTTCCTGGCCGACCCCGCCCGTGACCAGCGGCATGTCTGCCATGCGGAGGCGGCCTTCGACTGCATCCGCTGCGGCAAGCCGTTTGCCACGGCCAGCACCATCGCCACCATCAAGGCGAAGCTGGCCGACCATCCCTACTTTGCCGGCGAGGCGATCTCCCGGATCGAGATGTGCGAGGACTGCCGCGTGCGCGACGTGTGGCGGGAACTGGCACGGGACCCCGAATCGCAACTGAAGGTGTAAACCGATGAGCGATACTGTCATGCAGCAGGCGGCGCCCGAGCTGGACGACCTCCACGCCCTCAGGGCCGATGTCTACCGTCTGCTGGCGCGTCTGCTGCACGAGCCACCTGATGCGGAGCTGCTGGCATGGCTGGCCGATCTCGAGGTGGAAGATGACGCCAGCCCGTTGGCTGGACCCTGGCGCGGGCTCGTTGAGGCGTCGCGCCACTCCCGCCCGCAGACGCTCGCCCGGGAGCATTTCCGCCACCTTATCGGCGTCATCCAGGGCGATGTGACCCCCTACGCCTCCTGGTACCGCAATGGTGAACTAATGGACCAGGCACTGGTCGCGCTGCGTTACGACCTGAAGGCGCTGGGCATAGAGCGCGACGCACAGGCACACGACCCCGAGGATCACCTGGCGGCGCTTTGCGAGACGATGGCCCTGCTCATCGAGGCCGGCTCTCCCACCGAGGCCGGCTTCTTCATGACCCACCTGGCCCCCTGGGCCGCCACCTGTCTGACGGACCTGGCCGGGGTGGAGAGTACCTTCTATTCAGGGGTCGGCCGACTCGGTCGGGCCTTCATCGACAGGGAAGAGGCGCTGCTGGCCCGCGAGGCAGCGCAGGAACCGGTCAGGCTCGTGGAGCCATGACACGCCAACTCAAGATAACGGCATGAACTTGGAGAACTCCATGAACAAGACCAACAATCCTCAACGCCGTCGCTTCCTCAAGACCCTGGGGGTCGGCACCGCTGCCGCCGGGGCGGCCGCCGCCGTCGGTCACGTCACCCTGGTGCAGGCCGAGACGCCCCGCGCCGAGTCCCCGGCCGACAAGGCCCTGGGCTATCGGGAGACCGACCATATCCGCACCTTCTACGCCACCCTGCGGGACTGACGGCTCGACAGCCAGGAGATCACACCATGCGTCTGACTCGTAAAAGCGATGCCCCCAAGGCTCCCGGGCTGGGCATTTCCCGCCGCCAGTTCCTCAAGCGCGGCGGTGCAGCCACGGGCGGCCTCGCTGCCGCTGGCTTCATGGGCGCCCCGATGATGCGCCGCAGCGATGCCTCGGAGAAGACCCCCGTTCTCGACTCGCCGGTGGAGACCAAGCGGACGATCTGCTCCCACTGCTCGGTGGGCTGTGGCGTCTATGCCGAGGTGCAGGAGGGCATCTGGACCCGGCAGGAGCCCGCCTTCGATCACCCCTTCAACCGCGGCGCCCACTGTGCCAAGGGCGCCTCGCTGCGTCAGCACGGCCATTCCAGTCGACGCCTCAAGTACCCCATGAAGCTGGTCGGCGGCGAATGGCAGCGTCTCAGCTGGGAGGACGCCATCGAGGAGATCGGCGACAAGGTGCTCCAGCTCACCGAGGCGCATGGTCCCGACAGCATCTACTGGCTGGGGTCGGCCAAGTTCAACAACGAACAGGCCTACCTGATGCGCAAGTTTGCCGCTCTGGCCGGCACCAACAACACCGACCATCAGGCGCGCATCTGCCACTCCACGACCGTGGCCGGGGTAGCCAACACCTGGGGCTACGGGGCGATGACCAACTCGCTCAACGACATGCAGAACAGCAAGTCGATCATGTTCATCGGCTCCAATCCGAGTGAGGCACACCCGGTAGCGATGCAGCATATCCTGCTGGCCAAGGAGCGCAGCAACGCCCAGATCATCGTCGTCGACCCGCGCTTTACCCGCACCGCCGCCAAGGCCGACAGCTTCGTGCGCATCCGCCCCGGCTCGGACGTGGCCTTCATCTGGGGTCTGCTGTGGCACATCTTCGAGAACGGCTGGGAAGATCGGGAGTACATCAACCAGCGCGTCTACGCCATGGACGAGGTGCGCGCCGAGGTCGTCAACTTCCCGCCCGGTGAGGTGGAGCGCATTACCGGCGTTCCGGAAGCGCAGATGTACGACACGGCACGTCGTCTTGCAGAGAACCGTCCCGGCTGCATCGTCTGGTGCATGGGGGGCACCCAGCACACCACCGGCAACAACAACACCCGCGCCTACTGCATCCTCGAGCTCGCACTGGGCAACATTGGCAAGTCCGGCGGGGGGGCCAACATCTTCCGTGGCCACGACAACGTCCAGGGAGCGACGGACCTGGGGCTGATGTCCCACTCCCTGCCCGGCTACTACGGCCTCGCCGAGGGAGCCTGGGCCCACTGGGCGAGGGTCTGGGACCTCGATCTGGACTGGCTGAAGGGCCGCTTCGACCAGACCGAGTATACCGACGGCAAACCGATGTACAGCAACGGCATCACGGTGTCGCGCTGGGTCGATGGCGTGCTGGAGGAGGAAGACGCGATATCCCAGCGCAGCCGTCTCAAGGCGATGTTCTACTGGGGCCATGCGGTCAACTCCCAGAGCCGCGGCCCCGAGATGCAGAAGGCGATGCAGCAGCTCGAGATGATGGTCATCGTCGACCCCTACCCCACCGTTGCCGGCGTCATGCACGGTCGCCAGGACGGTGTCTATCTGCTGCCGGCGGCGACCCAGTTCGAGACAACGGGCAGCGTCACCGCCACCAACCGCTCCATCCAGTGGCGCGACAAGGTGATCGAACCGCTCTTCGAGGCCAAGCCCGACCACGAGATCATGTACCTTCTGGCCAGGAAACTCGGCTTCGGTAACGAACTCGTCAAGAACTTCCAGATGAATGGCGACGAGCCGCTGATCGAGGACATCACCCGCGAGTTCAACGCCGGGATGTGGACGGTGGGCTACACCGGGCAGAGCCCCGAGCGGCTCAAGGCCCACCAGCAGAACTGGCACACCTTCAGCTTCCGCACTCTGCAGGCCGAGGGCGGAGCCGCCGACGGCGACTACTATGGCCTGCCCTGGCCCTGCTGGGGCACCGCCGAGATGGGACACCCCGGCACGCCGATCCTCTACGACACCAGCAAGCGAGTCTCCGAGGGCGGCCTGACCTTCCGGGCGCGCTTCGGCATCGAGCGCAACGGCGAGAACATCCTGGCCGACGGCGTCTTCAGCGAGGGCTCCGAGCTCGACGACGGCTATCCCGAGTTTACCGATGCCATGCTCAAGGACCTGGGCTGGTGGGACGACCTCACTCCGGCAGAGCAGGCCGAGGCGGAGGGCAAGAACTGGAAGACCGACCTGTCGGGTGGCATCCAGCGGGTGGCGATCGCCCACGAGTGCGCTCCCTTCGGCAATGCCAAGGCGCGCTGCAACGTCTGGACCTTCCCCGACCCGATTCCCAAGCACCGCGAACCGCTCTACACCAGCCGTCGCGATCTGGTGGCCGACTACCCCACCTGGGACGACGTTGCTTCCCACTACCGCCTGCCGACGCTCTACAAGAGCATCCAGGACAACGATAACTCGGACCGCTATCCGATCATTCTCACCTCCGGTCGCCTGGTGGAGTACGAAGGCGGCGGCGAGGAGACCCGCTCCATGTCCTGGCTCGCCGAGCTGCAGCAGCAGATGTTTGTCGAGATCAACCCGGCACTGGCCAACGACCTGGCCGTGGCCGACGGCGACATGGTCTGGGTCGAGGGGGCCGAGGGCGGGCGCGTTCGTGTCCAGGCCCTGGTGACCCCCCGCGTCGCCCGTGACGTCGTGTTCATGCCCTTCCACTTCGGCGGCATCTTCCAGGGCGAGAACCTGCACGACCGCTACCCGGAAGGATCTGCGCCCTATGTGCTCGGCGAGGCGGCCAACACCGCCACGACCTACGGCTATGACAGCGTGACGCAGATGCAGGAAACCAAGTGCACCCTATGTCGCATCGAGAAAGCCAGCTGATTGCGCTCGCCCACCAGGAGATTCCCATGGCTCAGATGAAATTCATGTGCGACGCGGAACGCTGCATCGAGTGCAACGGCTGCGTCACCGCCTGCAAGAACGCCAACGATGTCGAGTGGGGCATCCAGCGCCGTCGCGTAGTGACCCTCGACGATGGTGAACCCAGCGAGGTGTCGATCTCGGTGGCCTGCATGCACTGCGACGATGCGCCCTGCATGGCCGTCTGCCCTACCGACTGCTTCTACAAGACCGACGATGGCATCGTGCTTCACGACAAGGATCTGTGCATCGGCTGCGGTTACTGCCTCTACGCCTGCCCCTTCGGGGCACCTCAGTTCCCGAAGCAGAACGCTTTCGGCGAGCGCGGCAAGATGGACAAGTGCACCTTCTGTGCCGGCGGACCGGCGGAGAGCAAGGAGGAGGAGTACGAGAAGTACGGGTCCAACCGTATTGCCGAGGGCAAGCTGCCGCTGTGCGCCGAAATGTGCTCTACCAAGGCACTATTGGCCGGCGATGCCCAAACGGTGGCGGACATCTTCCGTCAGCGAGTCGTCCAGCGCGGCCATTCAGACGGCGGTTGGTCGGGCAACCAGCGCCGCGAGCGGGAACGCACTCGCACTGGCGCCGACCTCAACCAGGCCGATTCACTGGCCTACGACGCGACCCGCCGGGGCTAGGAGGTATGCCATGAGCCTGTGTCGAAATGGGCCCAACGTCGGGGTGAGCGTTGCGCTTGCGCTGCTGCTACTCCTGACCGCCCTGTTCGCGTCCCCTCCCCTGGCCCAAGCGGAGACCGAACGTGAAGCCGCCAGTGCCGTGGTGGGGGTCTCCCCCGATACCTGGCGGCAGGTACGCAGCGGAGAAATCGGTCCCAACTTTCGCGACAGCCGGGCCGACTCCACCTACAACCTGATCAACGCCAGCGGGGAGAGCTGGCGGCAGCTTCGCAACCGCTGGGTCTCACCTTTTGGCCTGATCGCCATCGGCGGAATGATTGCGGTGATCGCGATATTCTACGTGATCGTCGGCCGCAAGGATCTCAGCGAACCGCGTACCGGCCGCAAGTTGCTGCGCTGGCCGCTGGTGGTGCGCTCGATCCACTGGACCGTGGCCTCGCTGTTCATCGTCCTGGCGCTCTCAGGCTTGAACCTACTGTACGGCAAGTTCGTCTTCCGGCCGCTGTTTGGGGATGCCGTCTGGGGGGCCATGATCTCCGCCTCGAAGATCGCCCACAACTACCTGGGTCCGCTGTTCGGCATCCTGCTGGTAGTGTTGCTGGCACGAGTGCTGAAGCACAACTGGCCGAAGCGCCATGACTTGGCCTGGTTCAAGCAGGGCGGCGGCCTGGTGGGCAAGGGCCATCCCGACGCCGGCTTCGCCAACGGTGGCGAGAAGCTGTGGTTCTGGCTCCTGGCCACCGCGGGCCTGGTGGTGGTGGCGAGTGGCCTGGTGCTGGACTTCCCCAACGTCGGCCAGAGTCGCGACACCATGCAGTGGGCCAACATCATCCATGCCGTAGGCGCCCTTGGCCTGACGGCCGTGGCGCTGGGTCATATCTATATCGGCACCATCGGCTCGGAGGGCTCGCTGGAGGCCATGACCACCGGCTATGTGGACGAGACCTGGGCGAAGGATCACCACAACCTCTGGTATGAGGAGGTCAAGGATCAGGCGCTGCCCGGGGATCAACTCACCGGCGAGAGGGCCGCCTCCGACGACCGCGGCGAAACGGCGTCCCGCCCCGGGTGAGTCACGTTGATTCACTGACCTGACGACACCGCCTTCGGGCGGTGTCTTTTGTTATCCTGATCTCAATATTCACACACACCTCTAGCCAACCCTGACACACGCGAAGGAGAAAGCCCGCCATGGAGCATCTGGACCACGCCACCCGGACCGAACTCGAAGCCGCCGCCTTTCGGCGCCTCGTCAAGCACCTGGACGATCACAAGGAGGTGCAGAACATCGACCTGATGATACTGGCCGACTTCTGCCGCAACTGTCTCTCCAAGTGGCTGGTCAGTGCCGCCGAGGAGCGCGGTGCCGAGCTCGATGTCGAGGCCGCCCGCGAATACGTCTACGGCATGCCCTACGCCGAGTGGAAGAAAAGCCACCAGCAGGATGCCACACCCGAGCAACTGGCCGCCTTCGAGGCCCGCCAGGCGAAGAAGCAGGAGCAGGCGTAATGAGCGAGCCGATGATTCCCCTCGCCATCGCCGTGCTGACCATCTCCGATACCCGCACCGAGGCGACCGACCGCAGCGGTCAGTCGCTGGTGGAGCGGCTTACCGCCGCCGGCCACCGCCTGGCAGACAGACAGATCGTCCCCGACGATATCTACCGGATCCGCGCCATGGTCTCGGGCTGGATCGCCGACCCCGATATCCAGGTGGTGCTGACCACCGGGGGCACCGGCTTTACCGGCCGGGACTCCACCCCCGAGGCGGTCAAGGTACTGCTCGACAAGGAGATCGAGGGGTTCGGTGAACTCTTCCGCCAGCTCAGCTGGGATGAAATTGGCAGCTCCACGGTACAGAGCCGCAGCCTGGGTGGCCTGGCTAACGCTACCGTGGTGTTCTGCCTGCCCGGCTCCACCGGGGCCTGCCGCACGGGCTGGGATGGTATTCTCGCCGAGCAGCTCGACAGCCGTCATAAACCCTGCAACTTCGCCAACCTGGTCATTCCCGAACGAGGTCAGCATGGGTAAACGTAACTCTTTATACGTTCAGGCCAACCTGGTCTTTCCCGAGCGAGGCCAGCATGGCTGAGTTGCAAAGTGTCGAGCAGGCCCTGGAAGCCCTGCTCAAGGGGGTCGAGTCCCTGCCTGCTGAGCATTTGCCCTGCGATCAGGCTGCGGGGCGTATTCTCGCCGAAGCGGTGTCGGCCCGCCTCGACGTTCCCCCTTTCGACAACAGCGCCATGGACGGCTATGCGCTGCACCATGACGATGCCGGGGAGTGGCTTGAGATAAGCCAGCGAATCGCCGCCGGAGCCGCCGGCGAGCCTCTGAGACGCGGCACCTGCGCACGCATCTTCACCGGGGGAGTCATTCCTCCCGGTGCAGACTGCGTGGTCATGCAGGAGCGCTGCAACGTCGAGGGTCTGGGCGTGAATACCCCCCGGGAGATCCCGGCCGGAGATAATATTCGCCGCCGCGGCCGCGATGTCACCGTCGGAGATGAGCTATTGCCGGCCGGCGTGCCGCTCGAGGCCGCGGCGCTCGGTCATCTGGCCGGCCAGGGCATCACTGCGGTGTCGGTGCGTCGTCGCCCGCGGGTCGCCCTGCTCAGCACCGGTGACGAAATCGTCGATCCCGGCCAGCCACTGGGCCCGGGGCAGATCTACAATTCGAACCGTCCGATGCTGAAGCGGCTGCTGGAACGGTTCGGCGCCGACGTGGTGAGGGTCGCGACGATTCCCGACGATGCCCAGGGGACACGACAGGCACTGGCCGCAGCGTCCCGGGAAGCGGACGTGGTGATCACCACCGGCGGCGTCAGCGTCGGCGAGGAGGATCACGTGAAGGCGGCGGTGGAAGCGCTGGGCGAGTTAGATCTATGGCGCCTGGCCATCCGTCCTGGCAAGCCGCTGGCATTGGGCCGACTTCCTGGCGGAGCACACGAAGCCCGCTTCGTAGGCCTCCCGGGCAATCCCGTCTCGAGTTTCGTGGGAGCCTGGCTGTTCCTTAGGCCGCTGATGGGCACCCTGCTAGGCGCTCCCTCCCTGGCGACATTGCCACGGCTCATCGCCCGGGCCAACTTCACAACCACCACCGGGCCACGTCAACACTACATGCGAGTGGCACTGGCATTCACGCCCGAGGGGATCGTCGCCGAGGCCTTTCGCGACCAGAACTCCGGTGTGCTCAGCTCATGCATCAGCGCCGACGCCCTCGCGGTGGTCCCGCCAGAGTCCCGCATCGAGGTTGGCGATACCATCGCCTGTCTCTGGCTTAACGGCGGCTGAGGCCTTCGGTGCTCAACGCGGTTTTCCTTACACTTCCCCCACGCCCCCCACTTCCAGCGCCTGGCGGACCTCCGGCCACAGGCGCTGGAAGTCGTGGGACAGGCGAGCGTGCTCCTCCTCGAGCCATGGCACCAGTTCGGCGAGGCGGTTGGGGCCGGCAAGACGCTGCCCGATACCCGCGATGGCTCTGCAGGTGAAGGCGAAATCGGCATAGCGATGCAGCCAGTCTTGCTCGACGAGCGCCGGCACCAGCGTTGCCAGGCGTGCGGGAGCCGGCCGGGCACTCAGCAATCGGTAGCTACGCGTCACTAGCGGCGAGCGTTGCACCTGCAGCCCCATTTCGCGCGCCACGAAGTGGTCCCACACCAGATCCAGGGCGATCCCGGCGTAGCGGCGCTGGCGGTCCGGTGCTCGGCGGCGTATCTCGGCGACCACGGGATGGGTATCCACGTAGGCATCCACCCGCCGGTGATGTCGAATTCCCTCCACGACGGCAGCCGGCCAGGCCGACAGGTCGCTTCCCTTGACCCCATCGGCGATCAGATTGCCCCACAGAAACTCATCGCTGCCGCTACGGGCCAACCAAGCATGGGCCAGGAAGTTCATGCTGCGCTCACAGGCAGTGGGTGGGCTTGGGCAGCCCGGCGATGCGTGCAGCGAGCTTGGCAGGGCTGCCGGGGAATAGGCGCATCAAGTGGATCGAACGCCCCTTTTCTTCCCCCAGCGCTTTGCCCACTGCCTTGACCAGCGGCCGCATTGCCGGGGCCTGTTCGAAACGATGGTAGAAATCGCGCAGCACGTCGATGACCTCCCAGTGCTCATCGGTCAGCGCGATGCCCTCTTCACTGGCTATCGTTTTGGCAACGTCAGGCGACCAGTCGTTCATATCAACCAGGTAGCCTTCCGGATCCAGGGCCACCCGTAATTTCGGAAGAGAAAGATAACGGTATATTTCTGTACTCGCCATTAGAACCAGCTCACCGTTTTCTGGGCCTCTTCGGTCAGGGTCAAGAACCCCTCGACATCGATCAGGGCCACCGAAGGATCGCAAAGCGGCTCCAGGCCGCGGGCGACAAGGTCCTCCTCCTGGGCATAGAGACGCCCCTCGAGCGCTGCGAAGCGGTCGACCAGCGCCCCCAAGGCGCCCTGAACGCCGTCCTCGATCAGCAGCAATCGATCGTCCGGCCCCATTGCCGCCAGTGCCTGTCGATAGACCTCGCTGGTGGCCGGCGAGCGGTTGAGAATATGCAGCAGCATCGTCGTGTGTCTCCGTGCGGTATCGCCACCCTCAGAAGGTCAGTACCAGTGAGTGTGTGGAGGCCAACTCGTCAAGCTCTGCGGCCTCCACCTCCCGGGCAGAGAGCATGAGCCCGTCGGCACGGAGTCCAAACAGGGCCAATGCCTCCGTCTCCACCAGCAGGGTATCGATATCATACATCTCGAGCATCTCAAGCGTGGGCGAGGTGCCCTTCTGTCCCAGGGGACCGCTCTTCTGACCGGGTACCAGGGCGGTGACCCCCTCCCCCATGAACAGCAGCGTCACCCTGCGCCCGAAGGCTGCGGCCACCAAGGCGGCATCCAAGCCCTCGCGGAGCCAGCTGGTACCGTGGGGGCCGTGCCGTAGTATCACCAGCAGGTCGCCATCGACGCCTAGCGCCTTGTCATTTGCCATGACGTCTCCTCAGGGTCCAAAAGTCACCAGGCGGTCGCAACGCAGGCCGAGATCCACCAGCTGGCCGAGCCCGGTCAGCTCGAACGGCGGCGCGACGCTGTAGCCCTGTTTGCCATGTCGGGCGGCTTCACGCTCGTCGAGCAGGCCGCGGCGCAGGGCAGCGGCGATGCAGATCTGGAGCGGCACGCCATGATCGGCGGCCAGTGCCGTCCAGCCATCTACCAGGTGAGGTTCGTCCTGGGGCGGCGCCGCAAGACGCGCGGCGTTGTGAACGCCGTCATGGTAGAAGAATACGCCCTCCAGCCGGTGACCTCGCTCTGCCACTGCCCTGGCAAAGCGCAGGGCGGAATGGGCGGCCTGGCTGCTGTAGGGCGCCCCCATCAGCAGAATCGCGTAGCGCATCATGGATATCGGCACTCCACAAACAGGCTGGCCCCGCCGAGGCGGGGCCAGCCGAGGTCCTCGTTATCAGCAAGGGTCAGTCGCTGCTCATGATGCCCAGCAGCGATAGCAGGCTAATGAAGAGGTTATAGATAGAAACATACAGGGTAACGGTGGCGAGGATGTAGTTGGTCTCGACGGCCCGGTGCACAATCTCACTAGTCTGGTAGAGGATCGCCGCCGAGGCAAACAGCACGAAACCTGCTGAGACCATCAGCATCAGGGTCGGAATCTGAAAGACCAGACCCGCCACCATGGCCAGGATCAGTACGATGGCACCGGCCATCAGGAAGTTGCCCAGGAAGCTGAAATCCTTCTTGGAGATCAGCGCCACAGCAGAGAGTCCGACGAAGGTCAGGCCAGTCATGGCCAGGGCGTTCATCACCAGGGCGGCACCGTTGGGCAGCGCCAGGTAGGCGTTGAGAATCGGCCCGAGGGTGAAGCCCATGAAGCCGGTGAAGGCGAAGGTCGCCAGCAGTCCGGCGGCCGAGTTGGCGGTCTTGTGAACCAGAAACATCAAGCCGTAGGCGCCGATGAAGAACACGAAGATGTTCATACGCTCAACGCCCATGGTCATGGCCGCCCCGGCCGTAACCGCCGAGAACATCAGCGTCATGGCGAGCAGGCCATAGGTATTGCGCAGCACCTTGTTGGTGCCGATCGCCTGGCTCTGCGGGCGAGCTAGCTGTGTGTCTTGGTATGCCATGGTTTCAAGGCTCCCTGTTTATGGTTGGACGATGCAATAGAACTAGAATGCCGACTCGAAGTTCCCTGCGCAAGCCCTTGGCCGGGCTTACTCAACGTTGATTCTCTGCACCGAGCAGGTGCAGGGCTACCTCCAAAGCCGTGGCGCAGACATCCTCTGTGGCGGTCGCGAAGGCCTCGAGGTCCATCCAACAGGCGTGGGTAGCGTCATCACCGGGCATTGGCTCACCGGCTTGCCACGCCATCAGCATGACCACTACCACGTAGTGGAAGCGCAGCCGACCCTCCCTGTCACGTTCTATGATATCTAACGCAGTGAACGGTTCATGGGCCATGGCATGAACGCCGGTCTCCTCGCGCAGTTCACGCTCCGCGGCATCGACAAGGCGTTCGCCCGGCTCCACCTTGCCACCCGGAAGCGCGAGCCGTCCGGCGTTGGGCGGGTTAC
>PWIZ01000144.1 GCA_003560175.1 Halomonas sp.
ACGCCCTTGATCTCGCCCACCGAGATGGGATCGACGCCGGCGAAGGGCTCGTCGAGCAGGATGAAGGCGGGCTCCGTGGCCAGCGCCCGGGCGATCTCCACCCTCCGCCGCTCGCCGCCAGAGAGGCTCATGCCGAGGTTGTCACGGATATGGATCACATGGAACTCCTCGAGCAGCTGCTCGAGGCGTGCGCGACGCCCCTCGCGGTCGAGGTCCTTGCGGGTCTCGAGGATCGCCATGATGTTGTCGGCCACGGAAAGCTTGCGAAAGATCGACGCTTCCTGGGGCAGGTAGCCGATGCCGGCCCGGGCGCGTTCGTGCATGGCGGCCCGCGTCAGGTCCAGGTCGTCGATGGCGACCTCACCTGCATCGGCGCGCACCAGCCCCACGATCATGTAAAAGGAGGTGGTCTTGCCGGCGCCGTTGGGGCCGAGCAGACCGACGATACTGCCCTGGCGAATGGCCAGGTTGATGTCCTTGACCACGCGGCGGCGCTTGTAGCTCTTGGCCAGGTGGCGGGCATGGAGGGTCTTCATGGGCGGCCTTACTGCTCGGGCTGGAGGGTCATGCGAATGCGCTGGCGTCCCTCGACGCCCTCACCCTCGCTGCGGGCGTGCACCACGCGGCGGTCGAGAAAGTACTCCAGGTAACCGCCGTCGAAGGTGTCGCCGCCCTGATGCAGCTCGGCGCGGTCGATCAGCTCCATACGCCGTTCGGCCACGTGGTAGATGATGGTGCGGCCCCAGCCGCGTACCAGGGGTTCGCTGGGGTCGGGCTGCTGCTCCAGGTAGGCACGGTCGCCGGTGGCGATGGCCCTGGATAGCTGGCCCTGGGGGTTGCGCTGGATCTCCACCCGGTCTCCGGTCAGTCGCATGCTGCCCTGGCGGATGTCCACGGCACCGGTGTAGACGGCGGTGCCGGCGCGGTCGTCCAGGTCGAGCCGGTCGGCCTCGACCTCGATGGGGGCCTCGGCATCGCGCCCCTGGGCCTGGGTCGGGACGGCGGCCAGCGGCAGCAGCAGACAGAGCAGCAGGGCAGAGATTCGCTTCATGGCTGGGGGTCCTCGGGGGTCTCGGGCGGATGGTGGCCGCGCACATTGTCGGTCAGCCGGACGCGGTTGTCATGGAGCCAGGCGTCGAAGCGCTCGCCGCTCATGCGCTGGGGGGGCTGGCGCAGCAGGGCGGGCGTGTCGCTCCAGGCATGGCCGTTGTTGGCGTCATAGTGGAGCACCTCGGTGTCGAGCTGCCAGCGCTCCTCCGGGGCGTGTAGCCGAGCGCTGCCAGAGAGTGTCAGCGGATTGCCACCCGGGCCCAGCACGCCGCTATCGGCCGTTGCCAGCCACATCCTCCCGGCGCTATCGAAAATCTGGGCGTCAGGGGTCTCGAGGCGGGTGACATCGTCATGGGGCGTATGCACCAGCCTTGGGGTGTCGACTCGCTGATGGGCGCGCCCCTCGGCGTCGAAGCGGGTCAGCCGCGCACCCTCCAGGTAGAAGTCGGGTTCGCCGGCGGCGTCTCGAGGAACCGCACCGGGCTCGCGGACGCTGCGCGTATCGAGCAGCACCATCACGCCGCCCAGCGCCAGCAGCAGCAGGAGCAACCAGACCCGAAACGACGGCTGTGGCAAGGCCATGGCCTCAACCGGCCCCGTGGAGGTAGGTGTCCAGAACCGCGTCCCAGTGGCCCTGAGCCTTGAGCAGGGTGTCGCAGATCTCGCGGGCCGCTCCATCGCCGCCGCCTCGGACCGTCACCCAGTCGGCATGCTTGCGGATGTACTCGGGGGCATTAGGCACGCTGATGCCCACGCCGGCGCGCCGGATGGCGCCGACGTCTGGCATGTCGTCGCCGCAGTAGGCCACCTGGTCGAACTCCAGGCCGAGGCGGGTGCAGAGATCGCGCAGTACCGGCAGTTTCTTCTCCACACCCTGGAAGACGTGCTGGATTCCCAGCGCCGCGGCGCGGTGACTCACCATGGGTGAGTCGCGGCCGGTGATCAGGGCCACCACGAAGCCGGCACGCTTGAGCAGCTTGAGGCCATGGCCGTCCTGGACGTTGAACGCCTTGATCTCGACGCCGTCGGCTTGGAAGTAGAGTTGACCGTCGGTGAGCACGCCGTCGACGTCCAGCGCCAGCAGGCGGATGCGTCGCAGGCGGTCCACCAGGCGGGGGTCTTGCAGCGGGAGGTTGTGAGGCATAACAGCTCCGTTTCGGTGAATGGGAATCAGATCACGCCGCTGGCCAGCAGGTCGTGCATATGCAGGGCGCCTACGGGGCGACCGTCGTCGTCGACCACCGCCAGGGCGGAAATACGGTGATCCTCCATCAGCTTGACGGCCTCGGCGGCCAGCATCTCGGGTGCGGCACGCTTGCCGGGGCGGGTCATCACCGCGTCGACGACCAGGCCGGAGAGGTCGTTGTGCTGGTCCAGGGTGCGGCGCAGGTCGCCGTCGGTGTAGACCCCCGCTAGCCGGCCCTGTTCGTCCACCACGCAGGTGAAGCCGAGTCCCTGGCGGGTGATCTCCAGCAGGGCATCGCGCAGCGGGCTGCCCAGCGGCACGCGGGGCAATCGTGCCCCTCCGTGCATCAGGTCGCCGACCCGCAGCAGCAGCCGCTTGCCGAGGCTGCCACCGGGGTGGGAGAGGGCAAACTCTTCGGCGGTGAAGCCCCGAGACTCCAGCAGCGCAACCGCGAGGGCATCGCCCAGCGCCAGGGCGGCGGTGGTGGAGGCGGTTGGCGCCAGGTCGAGAGGGCACGCCTCTCGTTCCACCCCGGCGTCGAGGTGCGCCTCGGCATGGCGTCCGAGCGTCGAGGTGGGGCGACCAGTCATGCTGATCAGCGGCACGCCCATGCGCTTGAGTAGCGGCAACAGGGCGGTCACCTCGCCGGTCTCGCCGGAGTTGGAGAGCGCCAGCACCACGTCGCCAGGGGTAATCATGCCGAGGTCGCCGTGGCTGGCCTCGCCGGGATGCACGAAGAAGGCCGGTGTTCCGGTGCTGGCCAGGGTGGCGGCGATCTTGCCGGCGATGTGACCAGACTTGCCCATTCCGGTGACGATCACACGGCCGCGGCAGGCGAGGATAAGCTCGCAGGCGCGATCGAAGTCGGCGTCCAGACGCTCGATCAGGGCACCGATGGCCTGCTGTTCGAGCCGCAGAGTGTGCCGGGCGCTGTCGCGCAGCGGAGAGGGATCTATGGGCTGGGGAGTTTGTTGAGTCATGGCGATGATTGTTGCCTGTTGCGCGGGTTCACTCAAGTGGCGGCGCCGAGGCTGACCAGGCCGACCCAGGCCAGATAGCCCAGATAGCTGGCTGCCAGCAGGGCGCCGGGGAGTCTCCCGATCCGCCCGCGTCGTTGCCACAGCAGCAGCATGCCGAGTGCCAGCGTCAGCGCCAGCATCACCGGGTAGTCGCGCCCCGCGGCTGCGGGGTCGCTGGCGCCGGGGGCCAGCAGGCCGGGAATGGGCAGCACGACGAGCAGGTTGAAGAGGTTGGAGCCGATCACGTTGCCGATGGCGATGTCGTGATGGCGCTTGAGCGCGCTGGCTACACAGGCGGCCAGTTCCGGGAGGCTGGTGCCGATGGCAACCACGGTCAGCCCGATGGCCAGCTCACTGACCCCCAGGTCACGGGCCATCTCGCTGGCGCCCCAGACCACCGCTCGGGAGCCGATGGCGAGTAATACCAGCGTCCCCGCCAGCCAGGCAAGCGCCCGAGCGAGCGACAGGTCCGGGATCTCGCCGGCGGTGATGTCCGGGGCGTCAGGGGTGTCGGCACGAAACATCCACCACAGGCTGAAGACCAGGAGCAAAAGCAGGAAGAGGGCGTCAAGGCGGCCCAGGTTGTCATTGGCCAGGGCATAGCCTGCCAGGCCCGTGGCGCCCAGCAGCAGCGGCAGCTCGCGGCGCACGATGGAGAAGCGCACCGGTATCGGCACGATCAGGGCGGTGATGCCCAGCACCAGGCCGATATTGGCGATATTGGAGCCCAGGGCGTTGCCGGTGGCCAGGTCGGGGATGCCATCCAGGGACGCCATCGTCGAAACTACCATCTCCGGCGCCGAGGTGCCCAGGGCCACCACCGTCATCCCGACCAGCAAGCGACTCATGCCGGCCCTGCTTGCCGTGGCCGCCGCCGCGCCCACGAAGCGATCCGCGCTCCAGACCAGGACCGCCAGGCCCAGCAGCAAGA
>PWIZ01000317.1 GCA_003560175.1 Halomonas sp.
CACGACCCGGGCGTCTCCGGTGCCATCAGTGCCATGGGCGGCCTGCACCGCAGCTGCGGCGCGGATGAAATCGTGGTGGATTTCGAGAACCGAGTGGTCACCACCCCGGCCTACATGCTGGCGACCCGCATCAGCGAGGCGGCCACCGGCATCTTCAAGCTAGTCGACCGCATCGACGAGCTGATGGATCTGTAAGCCACAACCTGCAAGCTCCGAGAAGCAAGGAACCCTGCAGGCTCTCGCTTGCGGGGTTCACTTTTTGGAAGGGCCAGACTGATGTCTTGCAGCTTGCAGCTTGCAGCTTAAGCGTCCTCTTCCTCCACCTCGCGGCGCTGCTTCTTGCGCCGTGCCAGGCGACCGAATAGCAGGCCTACCTCGTAGAGCAGGTACATGGGCACCGCCAGCAGGCTCTGGGAGATGATGTCCGGCGGGGTAAGCAGCATGCCCACCACGAAGCAGCCCAGGAGGATGTAGGGCCGCTTCTTCGACAGGCTCTCCACCGTGGTGACGCCGGAGGCGATCAGCAGGAAGGTGGCGATGGGGATCTCGAAGGCCACCCCGAAGGCGAAGAACAGCTTGAGGACGAAGTTGAGGTAGGCGTTGATGTCGGTCATCACCGCCACGTCCTCCGGCCCGGTCTGGGTGAAGAACTGGAACAGCAGCGGGAAGACCACGTAGTAGGCGAAGGCGGCACCGGCGTAGAAGAGCATCACGCTGGAGGCCAGGATCGGCACCGCCAGGGCCTTCTCGTTGTCGTAGAGCCCGGGTGCTACGAAGGCCCAGGCCTGGTGAAGCACATAGGGAATGGCGATGAACACCGCCACGACCAGGGTCAGCTTGAAGGGCGCAAGGAAGGGCGAGGCCACCTCGGTGGCGATCATCTGCGCCCCCTCTGGCAGCAGCGCCATCAGCGGCTGAGCCACGAAGGTGTAGATGTCGTTGGCGAAGGGGTAGAGACCCAGGAAGATCACCAGGATCGCGACCACACTGCGCAGCAGTCGCGAGCGCAGTTCGATCAGGTGTTCAATCAGCGTGGCCTGCGGCTGTTCCGGGCTGTCACCGGTCTTGCTCATCGTGAGGAAGCGTCCTTGTCGGCGGCGGAAGGCACGGGGCGTTCATCGGGGCGTTTGTCATCGCCATCTGAGCCGCCACGGCGGGCACGGGCCAGGGCGTCGTCCAGGCGCTGCTCCGGCCCCGGCGCCGCTGCCGTGTCCGGGCTGCGCTCGCGGGGCGGGTCGGTGGGGCGGTCGGGCTCGGCCAGGCTCTCCACATCGCGCTGGACCTGGCGCACGCTCTCGTCGAGCTTCTTCTGCTGCTCGTTGAGCTTCTGGCGGAGCTCCTCCGCCTCCAGCTGGGCGCTGATGTCACGCTGCATGCCGGAGACGGTGCGCTTGATCTTTCCGATCCACAGCCCAAGAGTGCGAGCTGCCTTGGGCAGTCGCTCCGGGCCCAGCACCAGCAGGCCAACCACGCCGATGAACATGAGTTCGAGAAAGCCGATATCAAACATGGTGGCTTATTTGCGCTCTTCCTGTTCTTCGGGCTTTCGCTCGGCCTGGACGTCGTAGGTGTTGGTCTCTTCCTTGTGGTCCACCCGCGCCTGGGCGTCGTCCTGCTCCTTGTCCTCGCCCTTGCTCTCGCCCTTTTCCTCCTCGTGCATGGCCTTCTTGAAGCCCTTCACGGCGCCGCCGAGGTCGGTGCCGACGTTACGCAGCTTCTTGGTGCCGAAGACCAGGATAATGATGCCGAGAACGATCAGCAGTTGCCAGATACTGATACCACCTAACATGAGTGTTTCCTCTGGATCGTGGGCCCCGGCCGGTCCGGGGGCCCTGTGAATCTAGTGTGGCTTGGAATTCATTGGGGCCTGGCGGCCTTTTCGTCGTGACCGGAGATGCCGAATCGGCGGCCCAGTTCGTCGAGTACCGCGCGGTGATCGAGGTCGAGGTACGACAGCATCACCAGACTATGAAACCACAGGTCGGCGGTTTCGGCGATCACCGCCTGGCGCTCTGCTTCTCCGCCGCCTTCTGCGTCCTTGGCGGCCAGCAGGGTCTCGGTGGCTTCCTCGCCGACCTTCTCGAGTATCTTGTTCAGGCCCTTGTGATGCAAGGCGGCCACGTAGGAATCCTGAGGATCCGCCTGGCGGCGTTGATCCAGGACAGCTTGTAGGCGGTCGAGAATGTCGCTCATGGGGGTACGGTTCCGTTGCTGTCGAGCATTAAGGTGGTGTGGCATGAGTCGGCGCGCGTATGTGTGTCAGTGCCAGGCCAGCAGGGCCAGGCCAATGATGGCGGCGGCGAGCGCCGGCCAGGGCTGGCCAGAGGCCCATTGGGCCAGGGGCTGCCAGGCCAGTGCCAGGGCCACCAGCAGCAGCCCCAGGCGCAGTCGCCGGCCGCGGCGGCCCTCGCGGACCAGCTGCCGGCGGATGCCGCCGATCGCCTCGCCCTGGCTGCGACGCTGGCGCTTCTCCTGCTCCATCTGGGATAACGCCTGATGGGCCAGTACGGGCAGCTCGGGCATCCGCCGGGTCAGCTCCGGGGCCTGACGCTTGAGGGACTCCCAAAAGCCCAGCGCGCCGGCGCGTTCCTTCATCCACTGCTCGAGGAAGGGCTTGGCGGTCGTCCACAGGTCCAGGTCGGGATAGAGCTGGCGTCCCAACCCCTCGATGTTGAGCAGGGTCTTCTGCAGCAGCACCAGCTGGGGCTGGACCTCCATATCGAAGCGTCGGGCGGTCTGGAACAGTCCCAGCAGCACCTGGCCGAAGGAGATATCCTTGAGGGGCTTCTCGAGGATCGGCTCGCACACCGTGCGGATCGCTGCGGCAAATTCGTTGGCGCGGGTGTTCTCGCCGACCCAGCCGGACTCGATGTGCAGCGCTGCCACCTCGTAGTAGTCCTGATGGAAGAAGGCCAGCAGGTTGCGCGCCAGGTAGTCCTGATCCTCTCGGGTGAGACTGCCGACGATGCCGCAGTCGATGGCGATGTACTGGGGGTCATGGGGGTGACCCCGGGTGACGAAGATATTGCCCGGGTGCATGTCAGCATGGAAGAAGTTGTCGCGAAACACCTGGGTGAAGAAGATCTCCACCCCCCGCTCGGCGAGCTTCTTGAGGTCGGTTTCCTGAGCCTCGAGCGCCGCCATGTCAGCGACGGGAATGCCGTAGATGCGCTCCTGCACCATGACGCGCTGGCGGGTCAGCTCCCAGTGGATCGCCGGCACATAGAGCAGCGGTGAGTTCTTGAAGTTGCGCTTGAGCTGGGAGGTGTTGGCCGCCTCCTTGTGCAGGTCGAGCTCGTCGAACAGCGTGGATTCGTAGTCTCGCACCACCTCGACCGGGCGCAGGCGGCGGGCCTCTGGCACCAGGGCCAGGAACTGGGCGAAGCGGTACATCAGCGCCATGTCCTGACGCATGATCCTCTCGATGGTGGGACGGATGATCTTGACGACCACCTCCTCGCCGCTGTGCAGGCGCGCGCCGTGCACCTGGGCGATGGAGGCCGAGGCCATGGGGTCGGCGTCGAAGCGGGCGAAGGCCAGCGCCACCGTCATGCCGAGCTCATCCTCCACCACCGCGAGGGCCTGGTCGCTGGGGAAGGGCGGTACCTGATCCTGCAGCCGCTTCAGCTCGTCGGCGATGTCCTCGGGGAGCAGGTCGCGGCGGGTGGAGAGCATCTGGCCGAACTTGACGAAGATCGGCCCCAGCGATTCCAGGGCCAGGCGAAGGCGTGCCCCGCGAGAGCGCTCACCGATGGGCACCAGGCGCAGCGGCGAGAGGCGCAGCAGGGTGCGCAGCACCCAGGGCAGCCGCTCCAGGGGAATCAGGGTGTCGAGTCGGAAGCGGGTGATCACCCAGATGATGCGCAGCAGCCTCAGCAGCATCATGGCGTCCCCCGCCGGCCTTTCTGTGCCGCGAGGAGGCGGTGCAGTCTGGCCAGGCGCGCCTCTAGGCGATCGGCAGAGACCTCAAGCTCGGTGAGGTGGTCGCGCAGCACCTCCAGCTGGGCCCGACCCGGGAGCAGGCGAGCCTCCTCCACCAGGTACTCCGACAGGTCGGCGCGAAACTCCTCGCGGGTGCGCAGCCCGAAGCGGCCCAGGCGGCGCAGTCCTTCGGCCAGGCTGTTGGCGGGGATGTCGCCGAGCCAGCGGGCCAGCTCACCCTCCCAGTCCA
>PWIZ01000247.1 GCA_003560175.1 Halomonas sp.
GCCATCGTCAGCAACCCGCCTTTCCATCAGGAGCGCGCCATCGACTATGGCCCGGCGGCGCGGCTGATCGAGGAGGCCCCGGCGCATCTCAAGCCCGGCGGGCAGCTGATCCTGGTGGCCAACGCCTTCCTGCCCTATCCGGACCGGCTCGAGTGCGCCTTCGGCGGCTTCGAGATTCTGGCCGACGACCGCCGCTTTCGAGTCTACCGGGCCGTCAGACGCTGATCAGCGGAACAGGTATCGCGCGATAAATCGCGCTCCTACGGCGCGTGTAGGAGCCCGATTCATCGGGCGATCTGCTCGGGCGATGGCCGGGCTATTTCCCCGGATCGCGATAGGCGATCTCGGTGATCACGTAGGTGGTCTCTCCGCCCGGGGCGGCCACCGTGGCCTCTTCGTCCAGGGGCTTGCCGAGCAGGGCCTTGGCCAGGGGCGAGTCGACGCTGATCCAGCGCTTCGTCGGCTCGATCTCGTCGTGGCCGACGATGCGAATCCGCATCTCCTCGCCCTCCTTGTCCTCCAGGGTCACGAAGGCGCCGAAATAGACCTTGCCGGTGTCCGCCGGCAGGCGATCCACCACCGTGAGTTCATCGAGCCGCTTGGTCAGGTAGCGGATCCGGGCGATCACCCGGTTGAGTTCCTTCTTGTTGTAGGTGTAATCGGCGTTCTCCGAGCGGTCGCCCAGGGCGGCCGCCTCGCCCACCTTGGCGGAGAGGGCGGGGCGCTTGACCCGCGAGAGGTGATCGAGGATGCCGCGCAGCCGCTCGGCCCCTTCGGCGGTGATCAGGTGGCTCTTGGGTTCCTGGCGCGGGTCCTTGGCCGGGTCGCGCCAGCGGGTCATGTTGCGGCCTTTCATGGGGCACCTCGGTGATAGGGCTCTGGCGGCGAACATACGCCAAGCGGGGCGCAGGGCCAAGGAGTGAGTAGTGAGGGGTGAGGCGATGGTAGCGAATCATTCAAACGTTCGTTACATTGCGGGTGGGCGTACGATCCAACAATCACACAAGATCCCGCAAGGAGTTTCGCCATGTTTCGACGTCGTCTGCTTGATACTGCCAAGGGCCTGAGCCTGAGCCTGAGCCTGGGGCTGGGGCTTGGCCTCGCCACTCTGCCGCTGGCCGCCGCCCACGCCTGGGAGGCGCCGATGGAGGGCATCAAGAACCACTGGGAGCGCCTGATCACCGAGCAGGAGGAGGGCCAGCGCAGCAGTGGCCTGAGGTCGCTGGCCGGCCAGGCCGAGCGGCTGGTGGCCGAGCACCCGGGTGAGGCGATGCCACTGGTGTGGCAGGGCATCATCGAGGCCTCCTATGCCCGGGAGCGCAGCGGCCTGGGGGCACTCTCCAGCGCGCGCAGTGCCCGTGATGCCCTGGAGCGCGCCATCGAACTCGACTCTGAGGGTGCCAACGGTTCTGCCTATGTGACCCTGGGCGCCCTCTACGACCGCGCGCCGGGCCGCCCGGTAGGCTTCGGCAACAGCGACACCGCCGAGCGCATGTTCCAGCGGGCGCTGGAGATCCGCCCGGAGGGCATCGACGTCAACTTCTATTATGCCACCTTCCTGAAGGACGAGGGACGCACCGACGAGGCCCGGGAGCACGCCCGGCGCGCGGTGGAGGGCGAGGCCCGCCCCGACCGCGAATCCTCCGACGAGGCCCTGCGCGAGGAGGCCCGGGAGCTCTTCTAACGGCTCTAGTGCGCGCCCAGCTAGGCCTCACTCCCCTTTGGGGTCAGACCCTTAAGCCAATTTTAGGGTCTGACCCCAAAGCAGGGTTAGGGGGCGCAGGTTGGCATCCGCGCTTCCGGTCACGATAATAGGGCCTTTTACGCGACCGGAGGTCGGCATGAGTGACTCCCCCGAGGCCCCGAGCCTCGCTGCGGCGCCCTTTACCCGCGCCGACGTGGAGCTGGTGGAGCGCCGCTGCCTGCACCAGGGCTTCTTTCGCCTGGAGGCGCTTCAGCTGCGTCATCGCCTCTTCGAAGGTGGCTGGAGCGGCACCATGACGCGCGAGGTGCATCGTCGCCACGACGCCGTGGGGGTGCTGCTCTACGACGTGGAGCGTGACGCCGTGGTGCTGGTGGAGCAGTTCCGCGCCGGCGCCCTGGAGGATCCCGCCTCCCCCTGGAAGCTCGAGGTGGTGGCAGGGCTGGTGGAGCGGGGCGAGTCTCCCGCCGAGGTGGCCCGCCGTGAATCCCTCGAGGAGGCCGGTGCACCCGTGGGCGAGCTGATCGAGCTTTATGCCTACTATCCGAGTCCGGGGGCCTGCGACGAGCGGGTCACCCTCTTCTGCGGCCTGGTTGACAGCGAGGGACTGGGCGGCGTGCACGGCCTCGATGAGGAGCACGAGGATATCCGCGTGCATGTGCTACCGTTTGGCAGGGCCTGGGAACTCCTGCAGGCCGGACGACTCGACAATGCGATGTGCCTGATCGCCCTCTACTGGTTGGGGGCCGAGCGGGCTTCGTTGCGAGCGAGGAGATAGTTTGCACAGAAATATGGATCGGGAGGGATGGTGTGCGGAAAGACGGTGTGCAGAGAAGTGCCTATGTGACCGACCTCAGGGGGCTGCAGGGGGAGTGCAGCATCAACTTCCTGCGGCTGGTGCGCCTGCTAGGCGACCTGGAGGCCGGCGAGACCCGCGAGATCGAGCTGGCAAGCGACGGTCGCTGGCTGGGCGTGCTCAGCCTCGAGCTGCTGGAGCGGGCCCCCTACACCAGCATCGTGCGGGTCACCCAGCGCGGCGTGCTCGACTCGATGATCGAGGTCCCGCGCATGCGCGTGCATCTCTATCACGACGTGCGCATGGCCGAGGTCACCAACTTCCAGCGCCAGCGCCACTTCCACGGCCGCTATCGCTATCCCAACTCGCGCATGCACCAGCCCGACGAGAAGCTACAGCTCAACCGCTTCCTTGGGGAGTGGCTGGAGCACGGCCTGGCCCATGGCCACTCCCTCGACCTGCCGGAACTTCCGTAACCTGGCTGCCCTGAATTCGCTGCCCCGAATCCGCTGCGCTGACCGGCGCCCGACGAGAGCCTTCCCGATGATGCGACTGGTCCAGATCAGTGACTGCCACCTCCACGCCGCCCCCGCCGCCCGCGCCCGGGCGGGCTTCCCGCTGCGCCAGCTCGAGGCGGTGGTGGAAGCGGTCAATCGCGAGCGCCCCGACATGGTGCTGGTCACCGGTGACATCAGCAACGACGAAACCGCCGCCTCTTACCAGCTGGCGCAGCGCACCCTGGGCCGTCTCGTGGCGCCCTGGTTCTGGCTGGCCGGCAACCATGACGATCCAGCGCTGATGGCCGAGACCCGTGAGCTGCTCGATGAGCTCGACATTGGCGCCTGGCGGATCTTGATGCTGCCTACCCAGGTGAGCGGCCAGGCCCACGGGGAACTGGGCGCGGAGCGCCTGGCCGAGCTGGCCGCGCGGCTGGAGGAGGACGATCGCCCAACCCTGATCGCCATGCATCATCCGCCGCTGTCGGTGGGGTCGGCGTGGATCGATGCCCTCGGGCTCAAGGATCACGAGGCCTTCTGGCAGACCCTCTCCGCCTTCGGCCAGGTGCGCGCTATCCTCTGCGGCCATATCCACCAGGCTTTAACCGGCAGTCGGCACCTGGCAGAAGGGGACGTGGCGGTCTATGGCTGCCCTTCGACCACCGACCAGTTTCTGGCCCATGCCGAGGCCTTCGCCATCGACGAGGCCTCACGCCCGGGCTATCGGGTGCTCGACCTGGGTGACGCCGAAGTCACGACCTGGGTAGAGCGTGTCGACCTGTGACGATCGTGCGCAGATGAATTTCGGGTATAAAAAGATCGCTATTAATTCTTTTGAGTCATAACAGTCCGGCGTTACCCTCGGTGGCATGATTCCCATGCCCACCGTCATGCGAGGTACCCGGGCCATGACCACTCTTCACGCCGCGACCGCTCCGTCGCTCGCCCAGGCGAACAGTGCCCCTCCGGCGCTGTCGCCCCAGCGGCTGACCCACCTGCAGCAGCTCGAGGCCGAGTCGATCCACATCCTTCGTGAGGTGGCGGCCGAGTTTCGCAACCCGGTGATGCTCTACTCCATCGGCAAGGACTCTGCGGTGATGCTGCACCTGGCGCGAAAGGCCTTCTATCCCGGGCCACCGCCTTTCCCGCTGCTCCATGTGGACACCACCTGGA
>PWIZ01000183.1 GCA_003560175.1 Halomonas sp.
GCGTAAACAAGGGTCGGCGCCGTTTCCTCGTAGGTGCCACCACCGTCGTGGGTGCGGTGGGTGCCGTCGGGGTAGCGGTCCCCTTTGTGGCTTCCTGGCAGCCCAGTGCCAGGGCGAGAGCGGCGGGTGCGCCGGTTCAGGCGGATGTGTCCAAGCTTGAACCGGGGCAGCGCATGACCGTCGAATGGCGCGGTCGGCCGATATGGATCATCAGCCGCACCGCGGAGATGAACGAGCGCACCGAGAGCTTCGACGCGTCCCGCCTCTCCGACCCCGAATCCCAGGTGCCACAGCAGCCCGGGTACGTGACTGGTCCGCTGCGCTCCATCCGCCCGGAGATCGGCGTCCTGATCGGCATCTGTACCCACCTGGGTTGCTCGCCGCTCTTTCGCCCCGAGCCCGACGCAGTGGATATGGACAACTGGCCGGGCGGTTTCTTTTGCCCCTGTCACGGCTCCTACTTCGACCTGGCGGGGCGGGGATTCCGCAACGTGCCGGCGCCCACCAACCTGGAGGTCCCGCCGTATCGCTTCGAGACCGACGACATCATCATCGTTGGTGAAGACGAGGAGACTGCCTGATGGCTAACCCGAACAAGGCGATGGCAGAAAAGGGGATCATGCGCTGGGTCGATGAGCGCTTTCCTGCCACTCAGATGGTTCAGGACCACCTGACCAAGTACTACGCCCCCAAGAACTTCAATTTTTTCTACCTGTTCGGCGTGCTGGCCCTGCTGGTGCTGATCAACCAGATCCTCACCGGCGTCTGGCTGACCATGAGCTACAACCCCTCCGGCGAGGGTGCCTTTGCGTCTGTCGAGTACATCATGCGCGATGTGGAGTATGGCTGGCTGATCCGCTACCTGCACTCCACCGGCGCCTCGGCCTTCTTCGTGGTTATTTACATGCACATGTTCCGCGCCCTGCTCTACGGCTCCTACAAGGCGCCCCGGGAACTGGTGTGGATCTTCGGCATGACCATCTATCTGCTGCTCATGGCAGAGGCCTTCATGGGCTACCTGCTGCCCTGGGGTCAGATGTCCTACTGGGGCGCTCAGGTCATCATCTCTCTCTTCGCCACGATTCCCTTCATTGGTCCAGACCTGGCCCAGTGGATCCGCGGTGACTTCCTGATCTCCGGCATCACCTTGAACCGCTTCTTTGCCCTGCACGTGGTGGCGCTGCCCATCGTGATCCTGGCGCTGGTGGTGCTGCATATCATCGCCCTGCATGAGGTCGGCTCCAACAACCCGGACGGCATCAACATCAAGGACAAGAAGGACGAGGCCGGCAAGCCGCTGGACGGCATCCCCTTCCACCCGTACTACACGGTGAAGGATCTGGTCGGCATCGCGATCTTCCTGTTCGTCTTCGCGGTGGTGGTCTTCTACTTCCCCGAGGGCGGCGGCTACTTCCTTGAGCGGCCGAACTTCGAGCCGGCGAACCCCATGGTGACCCCGGACCATATTGCGCCGGTGTGGTACTTCACACCCTTCTACGCGATCCTGAGGGCGATCACCTTCGACATATCGTTCCTGGGCCTCAAGGCCGAGTTCCTCGGCGTGCTGTTCATGGGCGGTGCCATTGCGGTGCTCTTCGTACTGCCCTGGCTCGACCGTAGCCCGGTGCGCTCCATGCGCTACAAGGGTTGGATGTCAAAGACCATGCTGGCCATTTTCGCCTTGAGCTTTGTGGTTCTGGGTGTCTTGGGCGCGATCCCCGGTACTCCGATTCGCACCGCCGTGGCCCAGCTCTGTACTGTTCTGTATTTCGCCTTCTTCCTGCTGATGCCGTTCTACAGCAAGCTGGAGAAGACCAAACCTGTCCCGGAGAGGGTGACTGGCTAATGAAAAAGCAACTGTTCGCACTGCTCTTCGCGCTGGTGCCTTTCACGGCCATGGCGGCGCCGCTGCCGCCACAGCCGTTCTCGATGACGCCTGACATCAGTGACGAGGCGTCCCTGCAGCGGGGCATGCAGCTCTACACCAACTACTGCATGGGCTGTCACTCCCTGGAGCATCAGCGCTTTTCCCGCGCGGCAACGGATCTGGGGATGCCCCAGGACCTGGTGGAGGAGAACCTGATCTTCTCCAGTCAGCTGGCCTTCAACGATCAGATGCATATCGGAATGCAGCCTGGCGACTCCGTGAACTGGTTCGGTGTATCACCGCCCGACCTGACGCTGTTCAATCGGATAAAGGGCCCGGACTACATCTACTCCTACCTGCTGGGGTTCTACCGTGACCCGAGCCAGCCGCTCGGCGTCAACAACATTGTGCTCGAGGCATCGGCCATGCCCAACGTGCTCGAGCCACTGCAGGGCGTCCAGGAGATGGTGTGTACCGAGACCAACCGTCCGGTAGAGGGTGCCGAACTCGACCCCCTCACCGGTATGTACCAGTCCTGTGAAGTGCTGCAGGTGACGCGTCCCGGCAGCATGGAGCCGGAGGAGTTCGAGGAGGCCGTCTACGATCTGACCAACTTCCTGGTCTACGTGGGTGAGCCCTCCAGGCTGCAGGCCCAGGCAATGGCTCCCAAGGTGTTGATCTTCATCTTCATCTTCGGCATCTTCGCCTACTTCCTGAAGCGTGAGTACTGGCGCGACGTTCACTGATCCACTGCTGTAGAGATGTCCGGGGGCGCATGGCCGTGGGCCATGCGCCCCCTGTGGTTTTGGCAGGACGCCGTGTGGCTCCGTCCCCGGGGTTGACTGTCGTGGTATCATTGCCGTTCGAATTGATGCGAGGAATCTTTCATGGGTGTAGTGGCCAAGCGGTCATCGATGACCTTCTACTCGGGTGGTGCTGATCACTTCAGCCATCGCGTGCGGATCGTGCTCGCGGAGAAGGGGGTGGCAGTGGATATCGTCGAGGTCACCGACGAGCAGCGCCCCGAGGAGCTCGCCGACCTCAACCCTTACAACAGCGTGCCCACCCTGTTGGATCGGGATCTGGTGTTGTACGAGTCCAAGGTGATGATGGAGTACCTGGACGAGCGTTTTCCCCACCCGCCGCTGCTGCCGGTCTATCCGGTGGCGCGTGCCCAGAGCCGACTCTGGATGCACCGCATCGAGCGCGAGTGGTGTCCGCTGGTCGAGCAGATCGAGAAGGGGCCCAAGAAGGAGGCCGATAAGGCGCGCAAGGAGCTGCGCGAGAGCCTGGTGGGTATCTCGCCGATCTTCGAGGACATGCCCTACTTCATGAGCGAGGAGTTCACTCTGGTGGACTGCTGCCTGGCGCCAGTCCTCTGGCGTCTGCCAGCATTGGGTATCGATCTGCCCGAGAAGCAGGTCAAGCCTCTGCTTACCTATATGGAGCGGGTCTTCGACCGCGAGGGCTTCAAGACCGCGCTGAGCGAAGTCGAGCGAGAAATTCGCAGCTGAAAACACCGCCCCCGGCCTGTCCGGGGGCCGCAATCCGGAGGGCTTGACGATGTCATCCAGTCGCCCCTATTCGAGTCGTCCCTACCTGGCCAGGGCCCTGTATCAGTGGCTAGTGGACAACGACCTGACTCCCTATATCGTGGTCGACGCCGAACAACCCGGCGTGGAAGTGCCGCGACAGTTCGTTCAGAACGGCCAGATCGTGCTCAACCTCTCGCCTGGCGCGGTGAGGGACCTCTTCATGGAGAATGAGGCGTTGGGTTTCTCCGCTCGCTTCGGCGGTCAGCCGATGCAGGTGATGGTGCCCAGCTCGGCGCTGGTGGCTATCTACGCCCGCGAGAATGGCGTCGGCATGGTGTTCGGTCATGAGCCGGTGCTGGCCGGCGACGAGGTGGAGAAGGAGGCGGGGCCGGGCTTGACCAGTGTGGATGCCGATGGGGAGTCCCCGGATGCGCCCGAAGACGACGGCCATCCCGGGGGCGAGCCGTCGCCACCCAAGCGCAAACCGTCACTGAGGGTGATCAAGTAGCGAGTAACGGTGGGAAGGCTCTCGACATTCCGGGCGCGCTCAGCCCGGAACGCACAACGGCAGGCCATTGGCCTGCCGTTGTGCGTTCCGGCGACGTTGATCGGATGATTCAATCCGTATAGTCGAATACCTTGACGATGCGCTGCATGCCGCCGACGTTGGAGACGGCCTGGACGATACGGTCGGCCTCGGCGCGGCTGACGATGCCCATCAGATAGACGCTGGCATTCTCGGTGATCACGCGGATAC
>PWIZ01000067.1 GCA_003560175.1 Halomonas sp.
GGATAGCCTGCGTGCCGCTGTGGCCGAGACCCTCGAGCGCAAGCGTCGTCTTGGCCACTATGCCGTCATCTGGCAGGACGGCAAGCCGGTACTGGTTGGTGAGGATGCCCCTGAGCAGCCTCACCAACAGCCCTCAAACGATCAGAAATCGAAGGGCTGATCGGTAGGCTCGTCGAGTGGGTCATGATGGTTAGACCCTCGTTTTCCATAGCCTGACGCAACACCCAGAGGCCGGCAGACATGCCGGCCGCTGGCGTTGTGGGGGGGCGCGCGGTCAGGCTTTCGCCACCCAGAACCACCACACAATCAGCCCGATAACGGCAAATCCAGCCAGATTGACGATAACGCTCATGAGGTTACCTCCTTCTGGCTCTGCTCCGCAGGGCCTTTTTCGTTGTGGGGCTTGAACAGCCGCAGGCGGTTGGCGTTGCTCACCACCGTGATGGAGGAGAGCGACATGGCGGCACCCGCGATCATCGGGGAGAGCAGCATGCCGGTGAAGGGGTAGAGCACCCCGGCGGCGATGGGAATGCACAGGGTGTTGTAGCCGAAGGCGCCCACCAGGTTCTGCTTGATGTTGGAGAGCGTCGCCCGGCTGATCTCGATGGCCGAGGCCACGCCGTGAAGCGAGCCGCGCATCAGGGTGATGCCGGCGCTCTCGATGGCCACGTCGGTGCCCTGGCCGATGGCGAAGCCCACGTCGGCCCGGGCCAGGGCCGGGGCGTCGTTGATGCCGTCGCCCACCATGCCGACCTTCTCACCCGCCTGCTGCAGGCGCTCGATCTCGGCGTGCTTGTCCTCGGGCAGCAGGCCGGCGCGGAACTCGTCGATGCCCACTTCCCGGGCGATGGCGGCGGCGGTGTGCTCGTTGTCACCGGTCAGCATCACCACCTTGAGGCCGTCGGCCTGCAGGCTCTTGATGGCGTCGATGGTGTCGTGGCGCAGGGGGTCGCTGATGCCGAACAGCGCGGCCAGCCTGCCCTCCACGGCCAGATAGACCACGGTGCGCGCCTTCTCCTCCAGTTCGCCGGCTTTCTCGCGGCCGCCGGCGAGGTCGATGCCGGCCTCTTCGAGCAGGCGGGCGTTGCCCAGCAGCAGCGGCTTGCCTTCAAGAGTCTCGGCCTTGACGCCGCCGCCGGTGACGCTGTCGAAGCCACGGATCTCGGCGGTCTCGGCGCCGGCCTCTTCCGCGTGGGCCATCAGCGCCGCGGCCAGGGGGTGCTCGGAGCCGCGCTCCAGCGCCGCCACCAGGCCCAGCAGCGCCTGCCTGTCGCCGTCGAGCACCTCGGCTTCCGTCACGCTGGGCTTGCCCTCGGTGAGGGTGCCGGTCTTGTCCACCACCGGGGTGGTGAGCCGGCTGGCCACCTGCAGCGCCTCGCCGCTTCTCACCAGCACGCCGTGCTCGGCGGCCTTGCCCACGCCGATCATGGTGGAGATGGGCGTGGCCAGGCCCAGGGCGCAGGGGCAGGCGATGATCAGCACCGTGGTGGCGGTCACCAGCATGTGAATGACCCGCGGCTCGGCGCCGACATTGAACCAGACCAGAGCGGTCACCACGGCGATGATCATCACGGTGGGCACGAAGATGCTCGAGACCTTGTCGGCCAGCTCGCCGATGGGCGGGCGAGAGTTCTGGGCGCTGGCCACCTGCTCGGTGATGCGGCCGAGCTTGGTGTCGGCGCCGACGCGGGTGGCGCGGTAGACCAGCGAGCCCTTGCCGTTCACGGTGCCGGCGCTCACCTCGTCACCGGCGGACTTGCTCACCGGCAGCGGTTCGCCGGTGAGCATGGACTCGTCGATGTGGCTCTGGCCCTCGCTCACCTCGCCATCCACCGGCAGGCGCTCGCCGGGGCGCACACGGATATGGTCGCCTTCGCGCACAGCGTCGATATCGAGTTCGCGCTCCTCGCCGTCGCGAATCACCCGGGCGGTGCGGCTCTGCAGATCGAGCAGACGCTTGAGCGCTTCGCTGGTGCGGCCCCGGGCGCGCAGCTCCAGGGCGTTGCCCAGCAGCACCAGGCCGATGATCATCGCCGAGGCCTCGAAGTAGATGCCGTGGGCCACCGCCGGCAGCCAGGGGGCAAAGGCCACCACGCCCATGGAGTAGACCCAGGCGGTGCCGGTGCCCATGGCGATCAGGGTGTCCATGTTGGCCTGGTGGTGCTTGAGGTTCTTCCAGGCGTTGATGAAGAAGTGACGACCGGGCCCGGCCATCACGGCCAGCGTCAGCAGGCCGATCACCAGCCAGAACAGTCGGCCCGTGCCCACCGGGTGGGGGTGATAGAAGAACATGCTGGCCATCAGCGGCACGGCCAGCGCCAGCGACCAGAAGCTGCCGCGCAGGCGGCGGCGGTACTCGCGGGCGTCCTTGTCGGCGCGGGCCTGTTCGGCCTGGCGCAGATCGAGGATCGGCTCGGCGCCGTAGCCGACGGATTCCACCGCCTGGATCAGCGCTTCTTCATTGGCGCTGCCGCGAACCTGGGCGGTATGGGTGCCGAAGTTGACCTCGGCGCTGACCACGCCCGGCGTGCGCTCCAGCGCCTGCTGCACGCTCTTCACGCAGCTGGCACAGGTCATGCCGCTGATGGAGAGGCGTCGAGCGGTGGCGCGCTCGTCGTCGGCAGCTGCCGCCGCAGGCGCCTCTTCCGCCGGTGTCGGCTCGGTGGCGGGGCGCTCGTCGTCGGCTGCCGCTGCCTCGAGCTCGCCGGGCGGGTAGCCGGCGTCACCCAGGGCTTGATCCAGGGCGTCGTCGTCGAGGGTGGTGGTGACGGCCAGGCGCTTCTCGGGCGGGGTGCCGATGACCTCGGCCTCCGGGTCCAGCGCCTGGATCGCCTCGCGCATGCGCTTGACGCAGCCCTGGCAGCTCATGCCGGGCACGGTACGTTCGAGGGGAGGGCGGGCGTTCATGGGGTCTCCTGGGTCGATGTGGCGCCGGCGGAGGTGCTGCCGCAGTCGTCGCCGGGCTCCCTGTGGCAGAGGGGCTCGGGGAAGCTCTCGATCAGGCGGCAGAGGCTGTGGCCGTCCGGGGTGCCGTCGGGCATCTCGGCCCAGCTCTCCAGGGCCTGCTCCATGCGCGCGGCCAGCGCCTGGAGCTCTTCGATGCGCGCATGGATCTCCGGCAGCCGGCTGGCCAGCAGATCGCGCACCATGGGGCAGGGGGAGTCCCCCTGGTCGGCGTGGGACAGGATGTCGCGAATCTCGGCCACCCCGAAGCCCAGGGTGCGAGCGCGCTGGATGAAGCGCAGGCGCTCCAGGTCTCCCTGGGCGAAGAGCTGGTAGCCGTTGTCGGGGTGGCGCTCGGGGTGCAGCAGTCCCTCGCGCACATAGTGGCGCACGGTCTCGGCGGTGACGCCGGCGGCCCTGGCCAGTTCGCTTACCTTCATGGGGTGCCTCGCTCGCTGGTCGCTGTCTCGCGGTGTCCGCGAGTGACCTCAGTGTAAGACCTATGTGTTACCCAATGGTCAAGCCGGCCTGAGGAGGGCCGGAGCTCCCTTGCCGCGCGGCGGTGGCGTATTGCCTAACTCCCTGAAAGTTCAGAAGCTCAAACGGGCGTGCCACCAAAGTATTAGCGGTTTAAGCATTAAAACGAGCGTTTGGGGTTGAAACGCCCGTTGGGTTGCGCGAAAAGGGGAGGGCACGCGCCTGCCTCCTCGTGGGGCCACGCCAGCGCTGATATCACACTATAATTTCAAGGGATGTGACCGCATGAATAACAAGCTCAACCGCCTCTCCCTGGCCGTGGCCATCGCCGCTGCCGCCTTCGCCAGCCAGGCCCATGCCGGCGGCTATCAGATCAACGAGCAGAGCGTCAGCGGCCAGGGCTACGGCCACGCCGGGCGCGGCTCCAACGTCAACGACGCCACCATCGTCTTCGGCAACCCAGCCGGGATGTCGTTTCTTGACCGCGCCCAGGTGACCGCGGGCGGGACCTATCTGCACGTCAATACCGACATCGAAAACGCCAGCGCCACTCGCAATGGCCAGCCCATCGAAGGCTCGAGCGACGGGGATATGGTGCCCGGCACCCTGGTGCCCTTCGCCTTCTATGCCCATCCGGTCAACGAGCGCCTGGCCTTCGGCTTCGGCGTCTATGCGCCCTTCGGCTCCAAGACCGACTACGAGGATGGCTTTATCGGCCGGAACCTGGGCAACTAC
>PWIZ01000270.1 GCA_003560175.1 Halomonas sp.
ACCAGAGCGCCCGAGCCCTGCACAGCACCCTGCGCGGTCGGCTGAAGATCGGCACCATCGTCGACCCGGAGTTCATCCGCCTGGGAGCGTTTCTGCGCCGCCTGGTGGAACGCGCCCCACAGCTCGAGACCGAGCTGCACCACGGCATGAGCGGAAGCGTGCTGGAGCGCGTGCGCCGCGAAGAGCTGGACGTGGGCTTCTTCCTGGCTCCGCCCGGCGAGGGCCCCGGGGGAGATGCCGCGGAGGTGGCCAACCGCGAACTGACCCACTTCCACTACCATGTCATCGCTCCGACAGGCTGGGGGAGCCGGCTGGCGAAGACCGACTGGCCGAGCCTGGCCGCCCTGCCGTGGATCGTCACGCCGAAGGATTCCGTGCATCACCGGCTGCTCCACGGCGCCCTCGACCCGCTGGGCCTCACCCCCAACGGGGTCGCCCAGGTGGACCAGGAGGCGTGCATGCTCGACCTGGTGCGTGCCGGCGTGGGCCTCAGCCTGGCCCGAGACGCTCTGGCCATGGCCGAGCGCCAGGAGCGCGGGCTGGTGGTGGCCGAGGGAACGCGACTGCCCTGCGCGCTCAGCTTCATCTGGCGGCGCGATCGGGGGGAGGAGGCGGTGATCGCCGAGGCATTGGAAGTGCTCAGCAGCGTCTGGGGAACGCTGCCGTGTTGACCATGGCATTCAAGAAAACGAGACGCTGATGGCCGAACTCTCGATCTTCCACCTGATCCTGGTCGGGCTGGTCTTTGTCTGGAGCGGCTTCGTCCGCACCAGCCTGGGATTCGGTGGCGCCGTGCTGTCGCTGCCCTTCCTGCTGCTGTTGCACGACGAACCGCTGGTGTTCCTGCCGATCATCGCCATTCATCTGATGATCTTCTCGAGCTGGATCGCCTGGCGCGGGCACCGCCAGCTGGTGGCCGAGAACGGCGGCCGCCCACCGGCCGAGAGCAACATCGACTGGGCCTACCTGCGCCGCGCCATGAAGGTGATGATCGTTCCCAAGCTGATCGGCGTGGTGGGGCTGCTCACCCTGCCCGGCAACGTGATGACCAGCGTCATCTTCGTGATCGTGCTGATCTACGCGGTGGGCTATGTACTCGACAGGCCTTTTCGCAGCAACAACCGCTACCTGGATGCGCTGCTGCTGGCGCTGGGCGGCTACGTCAGCGGCACCTCGCTGATCGGTGCGCCGCTCATCATTGCGGTGTTCGCCACTCACGTGGCGGCCCATCAGCTGCGCGATACCCTCTTCGTGCTGTGGTTCATCCTGGTGCTGATCAAGATGGTCTCCTTCGTGGTGGCCGGCGTCGATCTGCAGCTCATCCACCAGCTATGGCTGCTGCCCTGTGCGCTGGTCGGCCACCTGCTCGGCGAACGCGCCCACCGCTACATGCTGGCCAGCCGCACCAACCTCTACTTTCGGGTCCTCGGTGCGGTGCTCATCCTGGTCAGCGTGGTCGGATTGCTCGCCCCTACCGGTTAGCCACTGTCGGAATCACATCACCGGCACGCCGGTGACCCAGACATGCAGGTGGAAGGCGAAGAGGTAGTAGGCGACCAGTCCGACCACCACCGTGATGGCGGTTCGCGCCATGCTGGGGGTCTGCAGCGCAGGGGACGGGCGGCGACGCGCGGAGCGGAAGTCGAAGACCGCCCACAGCAGGAAGGCGCCGAAGAAGACGATATCGCCCAGCCGACCGTTGGCCAGCAGGTGGGAGAAGGCCCACAGCTTCACGGCGATGATCATCGGGTGGCCCAGCTTCACCTTGAGGTGGTTGCCCGGCACATAGGCCGCCACCAGCAGGATGAAGGCGGGGATCATCAGCAGCGACACCGCGTGGCGTAGCCCCACCGGCGGAAACCACACCCAGGTGGGATCCAGACGCATCTGGCCATAGCCCCAGATCGCCAGCGCCAGGCTGACCACAGAGACCACCGAATAGGCCGCCTTCCAGGGAAGCTCTCCCATCCGGGCAATCTGGGCGCTGCGCCAGTCGTCGGCGACGATGCGTACCGAGTGCACCCCCAGGAAGATCAACAGGCCGAGTATCATCACGGTCATGGCAGAGACTCCATCAGTGGAAGGTTGATAAGGCGCCAGCCTACCGCACCCGCCTGAGCGCGTCGCGCCTGCCCTTCGACATCGAGCGGCGACGAACGCATCATGGGGTATTCCACCCACCACCGGCTGCACAACGACCATGGCCCTGGACACCACCGCCCTCAACCGCCAGATGACCCACTTCGACGGCCGCGACGCGATCTGGCTATTCGGCTACGGCTCGCTGATCTGGAAGGTGGACTTCCCCTATCGGGAAAGGCGGCCGGCCTTCATCCACGGCTGGTCGCGGCGCTTCTGGCAGGGCTCCCATGACCACCGCGGCACCCCGGAGGCGCCGGGGCGGGTCGCCACCCTGGTGCGCGACCCGGGTGCGGAGTGCCACGGCATGGCCTATCGCATCACCCCGGAGGTGCTGACGCCGCTGGATGTGCGCGAGAAGAACGGCTATCTGCGCGAAGTGGTGGCACTGAACTTCACCGATGGCGACAGCGCCGAGGGGCTGATCTATCTCGCCACCGAGGAGAATACCGCCTTCCTCGGCGATGCCCCACTCGACGCCATTGCCGCGCAGATCGCCCGGGCCCACGGCCCCAGCGGCCCCAACCGCGACTACCTGCTCAACCTGGCCGAGGCCCTGCGCGCACTCGACGTGGACGACCCCCATGTGTCCGCCCTGGCACAGCGCCTGGCCTGAGTAGAGAAAGGAGCGATCTTCCATGAGCGTGACCCTCGCTGACATCCGCGCCGCTGCCGCCCGCATTTCCGGCAGCGTCGAGCGCACCCCCTTCCTGCGCTCCCACACTCTCTCGCGCATCACCGGCTGCGAGCTCTACATCAAGTTCGAGAACCACCAGTTCACCGCCGCCTTCAAGGAGCGCGGTGCGCTGAACCACCTGCTGAGCCTCAGCGCGGAGGAGCGCGCCCGCGGGGTGATCGCCATGTCCGCCGGCAACCACGCCCAGGCGGTGGCCTACCACGCCGCCCGCCTCGGCATCCGCGCCACCATCGTCATGCCCCGCCACACCCCCAACCTCAAGGTGCGCAACACCCGCGAACTGGGCGCCGAGGTGCACCTGGAGGGCGACGGTGTCGCCGAGGCCGGCGAGGTGGCCAGGCGTCTCGCCGCCGAGCACCACCTGGTGTTCGTGCACCCCTACGACGATGAGCGCATCATCGCCGGCCAAGGCACCATCGCCCTGGAGATGCTCGAGGAGGTGCCGGATCTCGACGCCCTGGTGATCCCCATCGGCGGCGGCGGCCTGATCGCCGGCAACGCCATTGCCGCCACCGAGCTCAGGCCGGGTATCGAGGTGATCGGCGTGCAGACCACCCGCTTCCCCGCCATGAAGCAGGCGCTGGCCGGCGAGCCGATCCACTGCGGCCACGCCACGCTGGCCGAGGGCATCGCCGTCAAGCAGCCCGGTCGGCTCACCCTGCCCATCGTGCGTGAGCGGGTGCATGACATCGTGCTGGTCGATGAGCCCGAGATCGAACGCGCCATCCTGCTGCTGCTGGAGATCGAGAAGAGCGTGGCCGAAGGCGCCGGGGCCGCCGGGCTCGCGGCGGTGCTGGCCGACCCCGAACGCTACCGCGGTCGCCGCGTGGGGCTGATCCTGTGCGGTGGCAATATCGACATGCTGGCGCTGGCCTCGGTGATCCAACGCGGCCTGGTGCGCACCGCCCGCATCGTGCGGGTGCGAGTGGCGATTCCCGACGTGCCCGGCGCCCTGGCCGAGCTGACCCGGCTGCTGGCCGACCAGCGCGCCAACGTCATCCAGATCGCTCACCAGCGCACCTTCACCGACCTCTCGCTGCGCGCCACCGAGGTGGAAGCCACCCTGGAAACCCTGGGCGGCGACCATACCCGGGAGGTGATCGAGGCGCTGCGCCAGGAGGGCTATGACCCGGTGCTGCCGGCCAACGAGGTGCATCCCGACGAGCGCTGGTCCACCCGCACCCGGGGTTAGTCCAACGCCGCCGGCCTTGCCCTACTGCTTTGTGCGCGTAGCGTGACGCCGGCGGCAGGCGTACCATATTTTCACCCAATATCGTAACGATCATCACCGATCGATCACCGCAAACAGGGAACCGTG
>PWIZ01000133.1 GCA_003560175.1 Halomonas sp.
CCGTCAGGTCCAGGTTGGGCCGGTAGAAGCCGGTGGCGGTGACGTCGGAATCCGCGATGGCAAAGCGCTGGCGCATGTCCTCGATGACCCGTGGCGTGGCGGTCGCAGTGAGCAGCAGCGCTTGGGAAATGCCGAACTCGCGCTGGTAGTCGGGGAGTTTCAGATAGTCGGGACGGAAATTGTGGCCCCACTCGGAGATGCAGTGGGCCTCATCCACCACCATCAGCGAGATCGGTATTCGGCGGATGAAAGCGCGGAAGCGCTCGTTCTTCAGGCGCTCCACCGACACCATCAGTATGCGGATCTCGCCACATTCGACCCCGCTCATGACCGCGGCGGCCTCTTCGCGGCTCTGGCTGGAGTCGATGCTGGCGGCGGCAATGCCGTGACGCTTCAGGAAGGCGAGCTGATCCTGCATCAGCGCCAGCAGCGGCGAGATCACCAGCGTCAGGTGGGGCAGATGCAGGGCGGGCAACTGGTAGCAGAGCGATTTTCCGGAGCCGGTGGGAAAGATGGCCGCCGCCGAGCGACCGGCCACCACGGCTTCGATCACCGGCCGCTGACCGGGGCGAAAGTCGCTGTAGCCGAAGACCTGCCGAAGTGTCTGCTCGATCATGTCGCCATTCCCTGGTCACCCTGTTTATGTATGGGTGTACAGTATAGACGATCCGCAGCGCTCAGGCGCCGGTGACTACCTCGGGGCGTCGTAGCGCCTCTGGCGATGATGGGAGAACACGATCTGCCATAGCTGCATATGGCGCGCTCGGAAGGCGCCGGCGCAGATGGCAAGGTAATAACGGAACATCCGCCGGGTGCGCTCGTTGTAGTTCGCCGCTACCTCATTCCAGCGGGTGTCGAAGTTCTCGAGCCAGGCCATCAGGGTTGGGTCGTAGTCGGGGCCGAAGTTCTGCCAGTCCTCCATCAGCAGGTGATCTTCGCTAGTCCGAGCGATATGCATGGCCGAGGGCAGCACGCCGTTGGGGAAGATGTACTTGTTAATCCAGGGGTCGGCGCGGATCTCCGAGGTGTTGGAGCCGATGGTGTGGAGCAGGAATAGCCCCTCGGGAGCCAGCTGGTGTGCCACGGTCTTGAAATAGGTCGGGTAGTTGCGGTGCCCTACGTGCTCGAACATGCCGATGGAAACAATGCGGTCGTAGTCCCCTTCAAGATCGCGATAGTCCTTGAGCTCGATGGTCACCGGAAGATCTCGGCAGCGCTGTCGGGCGAGTTCAGCCTGCTCCCGCGAGATGGTGATGCCGTTGACCTCGACCCCGTGATGGCGGGCAGCATGCTCGGCGAAGCTCCCCCAGCCGCAACCGATGTCAAGCACACGCATGCCCGGTTCGAGCTGGAGCTTGCGGCAGACGAGCTCCAGCTTGGCCCGCTGAGCCTCGTGGAGGGTGCCGGCTTCCTTCCAGTAGCCGCAGGAGTAGCACATCGTAGGGTCGAGCATCCTCTCGAAAAGGTCGTTGCCGAGGTCATAGTGGGCCTCACCGACGATGTAGGCGCGCGCCTTGCTCTGCAGATTGAAGAAGCCGGCCTGGAGCCGGTACATCAGGCGATCAGAGGGGGTATAGGCACGTTCGCCCAAGCCATGGCACAGCAACCGGCAGGCCATCTCGTCGATCCGGTCGCATTCCCACCAGCCGTCCATGTAGGCCTCTCCCAGCCCCAGGGTGCCCTGATGCAGCAAGCGCGAGAAGAAATCCGGGTGATAGACCCGGAGGTCCTGGGGGGCGTTTCCGTTGAGCGCAACGCCGGAATTCTCGAGCAGCTGTTCGACAATGTGGCGGGCACGGGTGTCGGGCAGGACAATGGGGCCGATGCTGGTGTCGCTAGTCATGGAGTCCTCCTGGTCCAGCAGTTTTGACGCAATACTGGTCGCTGGCGGCGGCGCCGGACGTTACGCTCGTTGTTTTGCCCGTCAGCCTTGAGCATAGACCAGCAGCAATAAGCCGGGAAGGATCGCCCCCTGATCGTTACCCTGAGGCTTTGCAACGAGGAGTCAATGTCATGCACGTCATCATCGATCTCTGTGTCGTCCCTCTTGGAGTGGGCGTTTCGGTCTCGCCGCAGATTGCCGCCTGCCAGAGAGTGATCCGGGCCTCCGGTCTCGAACACCGCATGCATGCCTATGGAACCAACATCGAGGGGCCCTGGGACGAGGTGATGGCTGTGGTCAAGCGTTGCCACGAGGTGGTGCACGAGATGGGCACACCGCGTATCACCAGCACGATCAAGCTCGGCACCCGCACCGACCGTGAGCAGCACATGGACGACAAGGTGGCCAGCGTGGAGGTGCTGCTGGGCGGAGAAGAGTAGTGCTGGCATGCTCGGGTTAGGCCGCATGGCAATAGCCTGACTCGCCCCGGGGGCTGCCAAAGTACAGCGGGATCAAGCACAATACTGCCTCTTCATGGTCCGCCACCGTTGCTGGTGGGCCCAGGCATGCTGCGATCTCTCTGGTGCAAGATGACCTCGACTGCGCAATCCCGTACCCAGTGGCTGGGCCGCTGGGGCTTCGTGCTGGCAGCCACCGGTTCCGCGGTGGGGCTCGGTAACATCTGGAAGTTTCCCTACATGACCGGCGAGTACGGCGGCGGTGCCTTCGTGCTGGTCTACCTGGCCTGCATCCTCGCGATCGGGGTCCCGGTGATGATGACCGAGATCGCCTTCGGCAGGCGCGGACGCGGTAGCCCCATCGATGCGGTGCGCCGGGTGGTGACCGAGTCGGGCCGCACCTCGGCCTGGTCGCTGCTGGGCTGGATGGCCATGCTGTGTGGCTTCATGATCCTCTCCTTCTACGTGGTGGTGGCCGGCTGGTCCTTCTCCTACCTGTGGAAGATGCTCACCGGCGGCCTGGCTGGCAGCGGGGTGGACGACATGGTGGCGATCTTCGCCGCCAACAACGAGAACCCCTGGAACCTCGGCTTCTGGAGCACCCTGGTGACCCTGGCCACCATGTTCATCGTCGGCCGGGGGGTGCAGGCCGGCATCGAGAAGAGCGTCAGCTGGATGATGCCCGGCATGGTGGTGATGCTGCTGGTGCTGATCGTCTACGGCGTCTTCTCCGGCGGCTTCGGCGAGGCGCTGCGCTTCCTGTTCGTCTTCGATGCCGGCAGCCTCTCCAGCGACGGCATGCTGGCGGCGCTGGGGCATGCCTTCTTCACCCTGTCGCTGGCCTCCGGTGCCATCCTCACCTACGGCAGCTACCTGCCGGCCAGGGCCTCCATCGCCCGCACCACCCTGAGCGTGGCGCTGGCCGACACCCTGGTGGCACTGATGGCCGGCCTGGCGATCTTCCCGGTTATCTTCGCCAACGGCATGGACCCGGGCGAGGGGCCGGGACTGATCTTCATGAGCCTGCCGCTGGCCTTCCAGGCGATGCCGCTGGGGACCCTGTTCGGCATCCTGTTCTTCGTGATGCTCTCCATGGCGGCGCTGACCTCGTCGATCTCCATGGTCGAGGCAACCGTCTCCTGGCTCTGCGACAGCAAGGGGTTCACGCGCCGTGCCGCGGCCTGGGGAACCGGCATCGTGCTGTGGCTGATCAGCACCCTGGCGATGCTTTCCTTCAACCTGGGAGCCGACTGGACCCTGGCCGGCAAGCATGCCTTCGACTGGCTGGACTATCTGACCTCGCGCTGGATGATGCCGCTGGGCGGCCTGGGCATGGCCCTACTGGCCGGCTTCGTGGTCAGAAGCGAGATCTTTCGCGAGGAGCTCGGCCTGTCACTGGCCTGGTATGCGCTCTGGCTGTTCATGGTGCGCTATGTCAGCCCACTCGGGATTCTGGTGGTGTTCATCGACGCGCTGGGCATCGTCCGGGTCGAGTTCGCCCTGAACTGGCCCTGGCTGCTGGGCGCCCTGGTGGTGCTGACCCTGGTGGGGGAGATGGCCAGCCCGCGCTTGAGGCGTCCCCGCCAAGGCTGATCGACGCGCCGCCATGCCCTCGACTCGCCCCGCCGCCGGGGGCGAGCTCGTTCAGGGTCTTCGTTATATCCTTGTGACCAGAGGCGAGTGGAAAACACGCTCCGCTTAAATTACCTTGGCGAATAACGAATAGGTAATTTTTGAGGTTTTTGGAATATGCGGCGCGATTCGCAGCGACACCCCCCGGGGGACATGCCCGACGTCCTGCCACCCGGGTC
>PWIZ01000370.1 GCA_003560175.1 Halomonas sp.
CGAGGCGCACCGCCACGTCAGCTGTGGCACCACCCGGCACGTTGGGGGGTATCACCCAGGCCTGCTCCACCGCTCGGCGAACCAGATTGATAAAGCTGTTGGCGGCCTCCTGTCCCTGGCGCGCATCGGCGACGGCATCGCCCTCACCCTCGATGGCGCGATCGAGGCCCTGGCTGGCCGCCTCGGCGGCACGCTGACGCTGGGCTTCCGCTTCGGCCTCCCGTTGACGCTGGGCTTCCGCTTCGGCCTCCCGTTGACGTTGGGCTTCCGCTTCGGCCTCCCGTTGACGCTGGGCTTCCGCTTCGGCCTCCCGTTGACGCTGGGCTTCGGCTTCGGCCTCCCGTTGACGCTGGGCTTCCGCTTCGGCCTCCCGCTGACGCTGGGCTTCGGCTTCGGCCTCCCGTTGACGCTGGGCTTCCGCTTCGGCCTCCCGTTGACGCTGGGCTTCCTCCTGCTGTTCTCGCTGCTCTTCACGGAGCTGGGCCTGGCGCTCGGCCTCCTCGGCACGACGCCTGGCGTCGGCTTCAGCCGCCTCGGCGGCACGCCGGGCTTCCTCCTGCTCCTCTGCTTGTCGTTCGGCTTCCTGAGCTGACTGCTCGGCGGCGTCATCCTCGGCCTGGCGGGCAGCCTCTTCGGCCTCGCGCTGCTCGTCAGCCTGTCGCGCCAAGGCGCGAGCTCTGGCGGCATCGGCACGCTGCGCCTGGTCGGTCACCGTCTCGGTGCTGACCAGGGTTGCCTGGACAATGGAAGACGAGGTCTGTTCCGGTTCGCTGGTCGGGAGGCTAATCACGCTGAGCAGCACAACCGCCACGTGCAGCGCCACTGCCAGGATCATCGGCAGGCCGTACCCCACCCGTGGGTCCTGTCTGGCCATCTATGCTCCTCAGCCTTCCCCGCCGGGGGGTTCGGAGATCAGCCCGACGTTGGCGACGCCGGCAACCTGCAGAGTACTCATCAAGGCGACGACCGCCCCATATCCGACATCTTTGTGTCCGCGAACCAGGACTGGAGTTCCCGGGCGGCGCTCGAGGAGGATGATCACCCTGTCGGCAATCTCATCAAGGCTGACCGGTGACTGATCATCCTCTCCGATCGAGAGATAGAACCTGCCTTCCCTATCTACCGTCGCGATGATCGGCTCGCTCTCGTCGGTGCTCTCGATGGGTTCGGAGGTGACCTGAGGAAGGTCCACCTGAACGCCCTGGGTCATCATGGGAGCCGTGATCATGAAAATAACCAGCAGCACCAGCATGACGTCGATGAAGGGCACGACGTTGATTTCACCCATGGGCCTGCGCCCACTGCCGCGATTGAAAGGTCCTTGCATGACCAGACTCCCTCAGGCGGGGCCGGAATCGGCCCGCCCCTGCAGATTGCGATGCAGAATGGAGTGGAACTCCTCGGCGAAATCCTCGTACTTGCCCAGCAGCCGGCCCGATTCGGCGGAGAGCCGGTTGTAGAAGATTACCGCCGGGATGGCGGCGAACAGCCCCATGGCGGTGGCGATCAGCGCCTCTGCGATCCACGGTGCCACGGTGGCAAGCGTCGCCTGCTGTGTCATGGAGAGCGCCTGGAAGGAGCCCATGATACCCCAGACAGTGCCAAACAGGCCGATATAAGGGCTCGCCGAGGCCACGGTGGCGAGGAATACCAGATGCAGGCTGAGGCGCTCCTCCTCACGGGACCAGGCCACCCGCATACTGCGTTGCACGCCATCCAGGATCGCCTGGGGGCTGCGGGTCTTGGGCAGCAGGCGGTTGAATTCGCGGAAGCCAGAGCGGAAGACGTGCTCGGCGCCCTGGGTCTCCTGCTCCGCCGGTGTCTCCCGATAGAGTTCGTTGAGATCGACCCCGGACCAGAAACGCTCCTCGAAGGCCTGATGGGTCTTGCGGGCGCGGCGCATCACGAAGGTGCGCTGGAAGATCACGACCCAGGAGAGGATCGAACCCACCGTGAGCAGCAGCATGACCAGCTGCACCACGGTGCTGGCGCTCATGATCAGATGGGGTATGGACATGGAGTCGTTCACGGGCATCCTCGTCAGTCTTGCGGTTGGGCAGAGGGTTGTGACAGCCGCTCGGCCAGGGCCGGCGGCCAGGGAACGGGCTTGAGACGCATCGCATCGATGCAGGCGATGTCGACCCTCGCCTCGCACAGGGGTTCCCCGCGACGGCTCACGACCTGAGCAAACTGCAGGCGGACGCGGCCATGGGACAGGACTTCGGCGCTCACCTCGAGCGCGTCGTCCAGTCGGGCGGGCTTGGCATAGCGGCATTCCAGTCGGTGAACGACCAACTGGATGCCCGCCTCGAACAGTTCCCGCTGGGTAATTCCCAGTGCGCGCAACCACTCGCTGCGTGCCCGCTCAATATATTTCAGGTAGTTGACGTAGTAAACGATACCGCCGGCATCGGTATCCTCGATGTAGACCCGCACCGGCAGCCGGAACTCGCTCATGGCCGGGTCTCACCCGAGGCGTTTGCGGCATTTTCGTCCGGGGCCAGGCCGAAGTGCAGCCAAGCCTGGCGGGTCACTACCCGCCCCCGGGCGGTGCGCATCATCAGGCCCTGCTGAATCAGGAAGGGCTCGATGACATCCTCGATGGTGTCGCGCTCCTCGCCGATGGCGGCGGCCAGGGAGTCGACCCCCACCGGGCCGCCGTCGAACTTCTCGATCATCGCCAGCAGCAGGCGGCGGTCCATATGGTCCAGGCCGTGATGGTCAACGTGCAGCATATCCAGCGCCCGGTCGGCGATCCCAGCATCGATGTGGCCGCTACCGCGCATCTCGGCGTAATCGCGGACGCGGCGGAGCAGGCGGTTGGCGATGCGCGGCGTGCCCCGTGAGCGACGGGCCACCTCCCGCGCGCCCTCGAGGTCCGTCTCGACACCCATCAGCCGCGCCGAGCGGGTGACGATCTCGGTGAGTTCACCGATGGCGTAGAACTCCAGGCGCTGGACGATCCCGAAACGGTCCCGCAGCGGGGAGGTGAGAAGTCCGGCCCGGGTGGTCGCCCCGACCAAGGTGAAAGGCGGCAGGTCGAGTTTAATGGAGCGGGCTGCGGGGCCTTCCCCGATCATGATGTCGAGCTGAAAATCCTCCATGGCGGGATAGAGAATCTCTTCCACTACCGGCGAGAGACGGTGGATCTCGTCGATAAACAGTACGTCGCCGGCTTCAAGGTTGGTGAGCATGGCCGCCAGATCCCCAGCCCGCTCCAGTACCGGACCGGAGGTGGACTTGAGCCCTACGCCCATCTCCGCGGCGATGATGTTGGCCAGGGTCGTCTTGCCAAGCCCGGGTGGACCAAACACCAGGGTGTGGTCGAGACTCTCGTTACGGCCCCGGGCGGCACCGATGAATATCTCGAGCTGTTCGCGTACCCGCGGCTGGCCGATGTAGTCGGCCAGCCGCTTGGGCCGGATGGCGTGGTCGATGGGCTCCTCACCCTCGCGGACATCGGCGGCAATAAGACGATCATTCTCGAGCATTGCGCTACCCCGCCATCCGGCGGCTCAGGGCCGCCTTGATCATCGCCTCGGTGCTGCCCTCGCCCTCCAGGCCGGCCAGCATCCTGGCGGCCTCGGCGGGCTTGTAGCCCAGGCTGACCAGGGCCGCCTCGGCGTCGGCCTGGGGATCGTGACGCGCCTCGCTCGGTGTGGCGCCACCGACGAGCCCCGCCAGGGCATCGTCGCTCGGCTCCCAGTGAGGGAAGCGGTCGCGCATCTCGATGATCAGGCGCTCGGCGGTCTTCCTGCCCACGCCGGGCAGGCGCATCAGGGACTTCACGTCGTCGTTAAGCACGCAGCGCTGGAAAGCCGCCTCGTCCATGCCGGAGAGGATCGCCAGAGCCAGGCGTGGGCCAACGCCGTTGACCTTGATCAGCGCACGGAACAGCGCCCGTTCCTGCTCCCTGGCAAAACCGTAGAGCAGATGGGCATCGTCGCGCACGATCAGGTGGGTATGCAGGGAGACGGCCTCGCCGGTGGCTGGCAGGGCCACCAGGGTGGTCATGGAGGCCTCGAGCTCGTAGCCGACACCGGCCACGTCCACCATCAGCCAGGGAGGCTGCTTCTCGAGCAGGGTGCCACGCAGGCGTCCAATCATGGGGA
>PWIZ01000076.1 GCA_003560175.1 Halomonas sp.
AGCTTGAGGAATTCGCGCATGCCGGTGGCCAGGTATTTGTGGCGGTGCCAGATGAAGGCGAACTGGCGGCTCAGGTCGAGCTCCGGCGTCGGAATCGGCACTAGGCTGCCACGCCGGAAGGCGTCGCGAAGCGCCAACTTCGATACGCAGCCGATCCCCAGCCCCGACTCCACGGCGCGCTTGATGCCCTCGGTGTGCTCCAGTTCCAGCAGCACGTTGAAGCGGCCGCGGCGGTGGCGGGCCGCCTGTTCCAGAGTCAGGCGGGTGCCGGAGCCTTGCTCGCGCATGATCCAGGCCTCGCGTAGCAGCCGCTCCAGCGCCACAGGGCCGGCACCTGCCAGCGGGTGGTTCGGCGAGCAGAACACCGCCAGCTCGTCCTCCACCCAAGGCTGGGTGACTACGTCCTCCGCCTCGCAGTGCCCCTCGATCAGCCCCAAATCCAGCTCGTGGTGGCGTACACCCTCGATAATGGCGCGGGTATTGCGCACGGACAGGCGCACCCGGCTGCCGGGGAAGCGCTGCATGAAGTCGCCGATCAACAGGGTGGCCAGGTAGTTGCCGATGGTCAGGGTGGCTCCCACATCCAGGGTGCCGATACCCTGGCGACCGCGCAGCAGCTCCTCCACCTCATCGGCGCGGTCGAGCAGGGCCACCGCCTTGGGTAGCAGCTGGAAGCCCAGGGCGTTGAGCTTCAGGCGCTTGCCGATGCGGTCCAGCAGCTGGCAGTCGAACTGGCGCTCCAGCTCGGCCAGGGCCGTGCTGGCCGCGGACTGGGATAGCGCCAGGACCCGGGCAGCCCGGGAGACGCTCTCATGCTGGGCCACGGCGACGAAGACCTCCAGCTGGCGCAGGGTAAAACGCATGGCGCAAGGCTCCGATGATCTATATCAATGTGGTAGATAAGGGTTATCCATACAATTCATTTAACAGATAACGCTATTTCCCTTAGAATTCAATGCAAATATTAACCGCTTATTTATTCCTTGCGGGAATAAAGGGCCCTTAGTGATATCGAGGAGTCGGCATGAGCAAGTTTGCCCTGGAAGAGGTGCTCAGCGTCCACCACTGGAACGACACCCTGTTCAGCTTCCGCACCACCCGTGAGCGCAGCCTGCGCTTCAAGAACGGTCAGTTCGTGATGATCGGTCTGGAGGTCAACGGCAAGCCGCTGATGCGCGCCTACTCCGTTGCCAGTCCGAACTATGAGGACCACCTGGAGTTCTTCAGCATCAAGGTGCCGGATGGTCCGCTCACCTCACGGCTGCAACACCTCAAGGTGGGCGACCAGATCATGGTGAGCCGCAAGCCCACCGGCACCCTGGTGACCGACGACCTGCTGCCGGGCCGCAACCTCTACTTGCTCTCCACCGGCACCGGCCTGGCCCCCTTCATGAGCCTGATCCAGGACCCGGAGGTCTACGAGCGCTTCGAGAAGGTGGTGCTGGTCCACGGCGTGCGCAGCGTCAGCGAGCTGGCCTACGCCGATTTCATCCAGAAGGAGCTGCCGGCTCACGAGTACCTCGGCGAGGAGGTCAGAGAGAAACTGATCTACTACCCCACGGTAACCCGTGAGGAATTCCACACCATGGGGCGCCTCACCGACCATATCCGCAGCGGCAAGCTGTTCGAGGACACCGGTCTGCCGCCCGTGGACCCCAAGCAGGACCGCGCCATGATCTGCGGCAGCCCCGCCATGCTCGACGAGACCAGTGCGGTACTCGACGACCTGGGCTTCAAGATCTCGCCGCGCATGGGTGAGCCCGGCGACTACGTGATCGAGCGAGCCTTTGTAGAAAAGTAGCGGCCAGCTACAAGTAGCAAGCTTCAAGCGAAAACCCCCGATGCCATGGCACCGGGGGTTTTCGCTCGGGTGGGCCTCGGATTCAGGCTGTCTTGCAGCTTGCAGCTTGCAGCTTGCAGCTTGCAGCTGTCAGACGGCATCTTTCCCGGTTTCGCCGGTGCGGATGCGGATCACCTGCTCCAGCGGGGTGACGAAGATCTTGCCGTCGCCGATCTTGCCGGTGTTGGCGACACTGGTGATGGCGTCGATCACCTTCTCGGCCATGTCGTCATCAATGGCGACTTCCAGTTTCACCTTGGGCAGGAAGTCCACCACGTATTCGGCCCCGCGATAGAGCTCGGTATGCCCCTTCTGGCGGCCGAACCCCTTCACCTCGGTAACGGTAATGCCCTGGACGCCGATCTCGGAGAGGGACTCTCTCACGTCGTCGAGCTTGAAGGGCTTGATGATGGCGGTCACCAGTTTCATGGTCGGACTCCTCGTCTGTTCGGTACGGTGGCCATGCCACCCGCGTGCGCCTGATTGCTCTCTAGCATACACCGCGGCGGGCGGGATGAAAAAAGGCCCCCGAAGGGGCCAGTAGGAGCACGCCAGCTCACTTGGTGAGCGCCGCCATCATTTCTTGGCGATGCTGAACTCGGGATAGGCCTCCATGCCGCACTCGGCCAGGTCGACGCCCTCGTACTCTTCTTCCTCGCTGACGCGGACGCCCATCACCGCCTTGAGAATGACCCAGACGATCAGGCTGGCGATGAAGACCCAGGCGAAGATGCCCACAATACCGAGCAGCTGGGCGCCGAAGGTGGCGTCGCTGTTGTTCAGCGGCACGGCCAGCAGGCCCCAGATGCCGACCACACCGTGCACCGAGATGGCACCTACCGGGTCGTCGATCTTCAGCTTGTCCAGGCTCACGATGGCGACCACCACGATGACACCACCCACGGCGCCGATCAGCGCGGCGCTAAGCGCGGAGGGGGCCAGGGGTTCGGCGGTGATGGCCACCAGGCCGGCCAGGGCGCCGGTGAGGGTCATGGTCAGGTCGGCCTTGCGGAACCACAGCTTGGCCAGGATCAGGGCGGCGATTACGCCGCCGGCGGCCGCGGCGTTGGTGTTCACCAGCACCTGGGCGACGTTGTTGGCGGAGTCGATGTCGGAGACCTTGAGCTCGGAGCCGCCGTTGAAGCCAAACCAGCCCATCCATAGAATCAGGGTGCCCAGGGTAGCCAGCGGCAGGTTGGCGCCGGGGATGGCGTAGATGCTGCCGTCCTTGCCGTACTTGCCCTTGCGCGGGCCGAGGATCAGCACGCCGGCCAGGGCCGCAGCGGCGCCTGCCATGTGCACGATGCCGGAGCCGGCGAAGTCGGAGAAGCCGGCGGCGTCGAGCCAGCCACCGCCCCAGGTCCAGAAACCGGAGACCGGATAGATGACGGCGGTCATCACCACGGCGAAGGCCAGGAAGGCCCACAGTTTCATGCGTTCGGCCACGGCCCCCGAGACGATGGACATGGCGGTAGCCACGAACACCACCTGGAAGAAATAGTCGGCGCGCATGGAGTAGTAGGGGGCATCATCGCCGCCGGCCAGCACGGCATCGGCGCTGTTCTCGGTGCCCATCAGGAAGCCCAGGTTGGGCAGGATGCCGCCCTCGGGACTGGAGTACATGATGTAATAGCCTACCAACAGGTACATGGTGCAGGCGATGGCGAACAGGGCCACGTTCTTGATGAGGATCTCGGCGGTATTCTTGGAGCGAACCAGGCCGGCCTCAAGCATCGAGAAGCCGGCGGCCATCCACATCACCAGGATGCCGCAGATCAGGAAATAGAAGGTATCGAGCGCGTAGCTCAGCTCTGTCAGTTCACTCATTGCAGTCTCTCCAGGCAGTGGGCAATCAAACGGCGTCGGGACCGCGTTCACCGGTGCGGATACGGATGACATCCTCCAGAGGCGTCACGAAGACCTTGCCGTCGCCGATCTTGCCGCTGTTGGCGGCGCTGCAGATGGCATCGAGTACGGTCTCCAGGCGGCTGTCGTCTACGGCCACCTCCACCTTGACCTTGGGCAGGAAGTCGACGACATACTCGGCGCCACGGTAGAGCTCGGTGTGGCCCTTCTGGCGGCCGAAGCCCTTGACCTCGGTGACGGTGATGCCCTGGACGCCGTTGTCGGCCAGCGCCTCGCGGACGTCGTCCAGCTTGAATGGCTTGATGATGGCGGTGATGAGTTTCATCCCTTGTCTCCCCGGTTGCGTTGGGTATCGGCACAGTGGCCGCATGTCCTGCCTCTGCGCATAACGTGCCATTTCAC
>PWIZ01000136.1 GCA_003560175.1 Halomonas sp.
TCGGTGTCGATCTCGGGCCAGCGCTCGCCGCGGCGCTTCACCACCGGCAGGCCCGGCTCACCGTGGTGCCAGAGCCGGTGGGGCACCTCCACCTCCCGGACCCCGCCGCCGTCCAGATCGACATGCCAGGCATGGTGGTAGTCCCTGGGGCGGCGGTGGGTCCCCGGCGCGTCGAGGCGCAGCAGCCTGGGGCTGCGGGTCGTCTCGACCAGGGTGCCGCTCCAGGCCTGGCGCATCTCCCGGGCCGGCGCCAGCCAGAGCTGCCAGGCCGCCACCGGCAGGGCCAGGGCCACCAGCAGCAGGATGCGTCGAAGCGTGCGTGGGACCTTCTCCATGTGTGCCTCCCTGGTGCCGCGCTACTCGTAGTGCACCGCCAGCCAGACGGTCGCCTCGTCCGGCTCGGTCCAGGCGACCCGGTGCCGTCGGTGAGCGGGAATCCGCAGATGGTCCCCCGGGCCGAGCGTCACCTCCTCGCCCTCCTCGAAGGCGACCACGCCGCGCCCCTGGAGCACCAGCACCCACTCATGGCGCGGCTGGTCGTACCAGCCGCTCTCCGGCGAGGCATGCCCCCGGGAGACGATGCACTCCACCGTCACCGACTCGGCGCTCACGAGCTCCTCGAAGCGCTCCTCGGGGAGAGTGTCGGGAATCCCCTCGAACAGGTTGGCTACCATCGTCAGCTCCTCTTCAGCCCTTGATGACACCTTAGCAGCCACCGCAGGTCCTGCGCCCAGAGCCACGGACGCGATGCGGCGATTTGACCCGCGACAATACGGGAGATGCCGTGGCATGGTAGTTTCAATCTATCAATCGACCGTTTAGTTATATCCCGCCACTCATCGAGGAGAACCGCCATGCACAAGGATTGGAAAAAGACGACCCAGGATCTCTCGGCCCTGATGCAGGAGGTTGGCAAGGGCAACCCCGACGTCGTCAAGGGCTTTACCCAGATGGCCAAGGGCGCCAACAAGGACGCGGCCCTCTCTCACAAGCACAAGGAGCTGATGGCCCTGGCCATCGGGATCAGCGTGCGCTGCGAAGGATGCATCGCCTTTCACGCCAAGGCGGCAGCCGAGCTGGGGGCGACCCGCGAGGAGGTGATGGAGATGATCGGCGTGTGCATCTACATGGGCGGAGGCCCCTCCTTTACCACCGCCGCCCAGGCGCTGGAAGCCTTCGACGCCTTCGTCGCCGAGCGCGATTGACGCCGTCGGCGCCGGTGCCTGCCGGCGCCAAGCGCTTCCTTTTCGGCGACGTCCGCTGTAGTCAAACCCACACAGCGCCGACCAAAGTGCAAGGCCCCGCGGGGCGGGGCTTGCTTAACATTGTCGACAGCTTACCGTAGAATCGCGGCCAACTGGACGGGGGGTGCCGTACCCCTGACTCCCGCGCCAGAGGAGCCGTATCGGCAGGTTACGTGCCGGGTCGGGTCACTCTGGCTTCACTAGCAATGAGGGCCCCAACGTGCTTGAAGCCTATCGCCAACATGTCGAGGAGCGCGCCGCCGAAGGCGTGCCGCCGAAGCCGCTGAACGCTGAACAGGTCGCCGCACTGGTCGAGCTGCTGAAGAACCCGCCGGCAGGTGAAGAGGAGTTTGTCCTCGACCTGATCACCAACCGCGTTCCGCCGGGTGTTGACGAGGCCGCCTACGTGAAGGCCGGTTTCCTCACCGCCATCGCCAAGGGCGAGGCCGAGTCGCCGCTGATCGACAAGATCCACGCGGTCAAGCTGCTCGGCACCATGCAGGGCGGCTATAACATCGTCTCCCTGGTCGAACTGCTGGACGACGCCGAACTGGCCAAGGAAGTAGGCGAGCAGCTCAAGCACACCCTGCTGATGTTCGACGCCTTCCACGATGTGGAAGAGCGCGCCAAGGCAGGCAACGCCGTGGCCAAGGACGTCATTCAGTCCTGGGCCGAGGCCGAGTGGTTCCTCTCCAAGCCCGCCCTGGAAGAGAAGATCACCCTCACCGTCTTCAAGGTGCCCGGCGAGACCAATACCGACGACCTCTCCCCCGCCCCGGATGCCTGGTCGCGCCCCGATATCCCGGTGCACGCCAACGCCATGCTCAAGAACGAGCGTGACGGCATCAAGCCCGAGGTACCCGGCACCAAGGGTCCCCTCCAGCAGATCGAGGAAGTGAAGGCCAAGGGCTTCCCGGTTGCCTATGTCGGCGACGTGGTCGGCACCGGCTCCTCGCGCAAGTCCGCCACCAACTCGGTGCTGTGGTTCTTCGGCGACGATATCCCCAACGTGCCCAACAAGCGCGCCGGCGGCTTCTGCTTCGGCGGCAAGATCGCCCCGATCTTCTTCAACACCATGGAAGATTCCGGCGCCCTGCCCGTGGAGATGGATGTCTCCAAGCTCGAGATGGGCGACGTCATCGACATCTACCCCTATGAAGGCAAGGTGTGCAAGCACGGCACCGACGAAGTCCTCACTACCTTCGAGCTCAAGACCCAGCTGATCCTGGATGAAGTCCGCGCCGGTGGCCGCATCCCGCTGATCATCGGCCGCGGCCTGACCACCAAGGCTCGCGAGTCTCTGGGCCTGGCCCCCTCCGATGTCTTCCGTCTGCCCGAGCAGCCCGCCGACACCGGCAAGGGCTTCACCCTGGCCCAGAAGATGGTCGGCAAGGCCTGCGGCCTGGAGGGCGTGCGCCCGGGCATGTACTGCGAGCCGGCGATGTCCACCGTGGGCTCCCAGGACACCACCGGCCCGATGACCCGTGACGAGCTCAAGGATCTGGCCTGCCTCGGCTTCCAGGCCGACCTGGTGATGCAGTCCTTCTGCCACACCGCCGCCTATCCGAAGCCGGTGGACGTGGACACCCACCACACCCTGCCCGACTTCATCATGAACCGCGGCGGCGTCTCCCTGCGCCCGGGCGACGGCATCATCCACAGCTGGCTGAACCGCATGCTGCTGCCCGATACCGTGGGCACCGGCGGCGACTCCCACACCCGCTTCCCGCTGGGCATCTCCTTCCCGGCCGGCTCGGGCCTGGTGGCCTTCGCCGCCGCCACCGGCGTGATGCCGCTGGATATGCCGGAGTCCGTGCTGGTGCGCTTCAAGGGCAAGCGTCAGCCCGGCGTCACCCTGCGTGACCTGGTCCACGCCATCCCCTACTACGCCATCAAGGAAGGCCTGCTGACCGTCGAGAAGTCCGGCAAGAAGAACGCCTTCTCCGGTCGCGTGCTGGAGATCGAGGGCCTCGAGGACCTCACCGTCGAGCAGGCCTTCGAGCTCTCCGACGCCTCCGCCGAGCGCTCCGCCGCGGGCTGTACCATCACGCTGTCCGAAGAGAGCGTGAGCGAGTACCTGAAGTCCAACATCACCCTGCTCAAGTGGATGATCGCCAACGGCTACGGTGACGAGCGCACCATCAGCCGCCGCATCCAGGGCATGGAAGAGTGGCTGGCCAACCCGAGCCTGATGCGCGCCGACAAGGACGCCGAGTACGCCGAGGTCATCGAGATCGACCTCGACGAGCTCAAGGAGCCGGTGCTCTGCGCCCCGAACGACCCGGACGACGCTCGCCTGCTCTCCGACGTGGCCGGCGAGAAGATCGACGAGGTGTTCATCGGCTCTTGCATGACCAACATCGGTCACTTCCGCGCCGCGGGCAAGCTGCTCGAGAAGCAGCCCGCCGGCAGCCTGAAGACCCGCCTGTGGCTGGCTCCGCCCACCAAGATGGACCAGCACCAGCTGACCGAGGAGGGCTACTACGGCATCTACGGCCGCGCCGGTGCGCGCATGGAAATGCCGGGCTGCTCGCTGTGCATGGGTAACCAGGCCCGCGTCGCCGCCAAGAGCACCGTGGTCTCCACCTCGACCCGAAACTTCCCGAACCGCCTCGGCGACGGTGCCAACGTGTACCTTGCCTCCGCGGAGCTGGCGGCCGTGGCCGCCGTGGAAGGCCGCCTGCCTACCGTCGACGAGTACCGCCGCTACATGGGCGAGTTCGACGCCATGGCCGGCGAAATCTATCGTTACATGAACTTCCACGAAATCGAGGAGTATCAGAACGCCGCTTCCAACGTGATTCCCGTCGCCCAGGAAGCCTGATACCCTTAGCTTCGACTCCGATGCTCGCAACATCGAA
>PWIZ01000063.1 GCA_003560175.1 Halomonas sp.
GAAGCGGCAGCGCCAGCAGCTCCGGCAACGCAAGGCGGAGCTGGCGGCCCTCCGGGAACCTACCGATGACGACGATTGATACGTTGACAAGGCTCTAAACATGAAAGCTTTTCTTGGACGTAACCCCTACTGGGGGCTCTGCCTGCTGGCCATCGTGGTGGTGAGTGCCTACTGGGCACTGTGGGCTACCGATCGCTACGTGTCGCGCACGGTGGTGGTGCTGGAGAGCCCCCAGATCGCCTCGCCGGATGTCTCCTTCGCCTCGATCATGGGCGGCGGCGGTGGCTCGAGCGACCTGCTGCTGCTGCGTGAGCACCTGCTGTCGGTCGACATGCTGCGCCGGGTCCAGGAGGAACTGGACCTGCGCGAGCACTACGCCGGCCACGGCGACCTCTTCTCTCGCCTGCGCGACCGCGATGCCCCCATCGAGGACCTGCATCGCTACTACCAGCGCCGGGTGAAGATCGACATGGACGAATATGCCCAGGTGCTCAAGATCGAGGTGCAGGCCTACACGCCGGAATTCGCCCACCAGATGGCGACCCTGCTGCTGCAGGCGGGGGAGGACCACATGAATGCCATGGGGCACCGCCTGGCCGAGGAGCAGGTGCGTTTCTTGGAGACCCAGATGGAGCGGCTGCAGGAGCGCTTCGATGTCGCCCGCGCTAATTTGCTGGCGTTCCAGAACCAGCATGGCCTGGTATCCCCGACCAGCACCGTGGAAAGCCTCAACCAGGTGGTGGCAACGCTGGAGGGTGACCTGGCTCGCCTGCAGGCCCAGCGAAACGCACTGGCCAGTTACCAGAGCCAGCAATCCGCTGATATGCGCCGGGTGCAGAGTGAAATCATCGCCCTGCGCGACCAGATCGAGATGCAGCGAGACCGCCTGGCCCAGGCCGCCGGCGATTCGCTCAACCGGATCTCAGCGGAATACCAGACCCTGGAGCTGCAGGCCCAGTTCGCACAGGAGACCTACTCCAGCGCCCTGGCCGCTCTGGAAAATACGCGTCTCGAGGCGGCCCGCCAGCTCAAGCAGGTCAGCGTGCTACAGAGCCCGCTTTACCCTGAATATCCCACCGAGCCGGGCCGTGTCTACAACAGCAGCGTGTTCGCCCTCATTACCATCTTCCTGACGTTTATCTTTGGAATGATGCTGATGATCATCAGGGATCACCGCGACTAGAGGGCAATCAGTTGTAGGAGCCCGATTTATCGGGCGATCTATGTTGGGCGATTCTTATCGGGCGCTTTCTTAATGATTGAAATCCGCAACCTCTACAAGCGCTACCACAACCACCACGGCAGCGACTGGGTGCTCAAGGATATCAACCTGAGCATCCCCAAAGGCGTCAGCGTGGGTCTGATTGGTGCCAACGGCGCGGGCAAATCCACGCTGCTGCGGCTGATCGCCGGCATGGATGTGCCTGAGCGTGGCGAGGTGATCAAGAACTGCCGCATGTCCTGGCCTATCGGGCTCTCCAGCGGCATGCAGGGCAATATGACTGGCCGCCAGAACGTCAAGTTTGTGGCCCGGGTGCATGGCGGCGGCGTGGATGTACAGAAGGTCATCGACTTCGTCGAGGACTTTGCCGAGATCGGCGACGCGTTCGATGAGCCGGTGCGCACCTACTCCTCCGGCATGAAGTCGCGCATCTCCTTCGGCCTCTCCCTGGCCTTCGATTTCGAGGTGTATATCTCGGACGAGGCCACCGCCGTAGGCGATAAAAGCTTCAAGGAGAAGGCCAGCCAGGCGTTCAAGGACCGCATCGGTAAATCCAGCCTGATCATGGTTTCCCACTCCGAAGGCATTCTGAAGGACCTCTGCCAGTCGGGTGTCTATCTCAAGGACGGCCGCGCTACCTGGTATGACAACGTCAACGAGGCCATCGCCGACTACCACCGCGACGTCGAAGCCAAGAAGGCGGCGCGGCGCCAGGCCAAGGGTGAGCCTGTTGCGGCCCCTGCCAGCGTAGACCCCGAAGCACTCGAAGCGCTCAAGAAGGCCAAGGCGGCACTCGCCACGGCAAAGGGCGATGTCAATGCCTTGACTCGCATCATCACGCAGGTGGAAAAAAGCGGTTGGGAAAGTCCCGAGATTGATGCCCTGCGCAAGGCCCAGAAGGAGGCCAGGTCACGGCTGCGAAGAAGGAAGTCACGCTTCGAAGCTCTCAGTACGCCGGCCGATGAGCCACCGAAAGACAAATGAACCAGAGTCACAACGGGACAGGTTGGATAGTGAGCAGATACGACAACGTCGAGCAGATACTGCAGCCCTTTGAAAGCGCGATGCAGCAGGTACGGTCAGAGGTGGGGCATCTGGTAGAAGAGAATCACCTGCTCCTGGAGCAGTTGGCAACGGTTCAAGGTGAGCTGGAACAGCTTCACCTGCTGCGAGGCTGGCCTGATTATTGCCGCCCGGGTCCTGGTGGGTGGTATGGCGCCGAAGAGCGAATCAAGCGCCAGCTTACCTACCGACTGGGCAGCGTGGTGGTGCGAGCCAGAAGCCCTCTGGCCTACCTGAAACTGCCATTCTCCCTGATGCGGGAGGCGCGACATTATCGTCATGATCGGCGAGCCCATCAGGGGGAGCAGTTGCCTCCCATCGAGCAGTATGCCGATGCCCACAAGGCAGAACAGGTCAGGAAACACCTCTCCTGGCGCCTGGGTGAGCAGGTCATGGCCTGTACCCGCACTCCTCTGGGCTGGCTCAAGCTCCCCTCCGCTCTCATCCGCGAGCACCGCGCCTTTCGTCGTGAACGCCAGCGCCCATGAGTCATGGCACCCAGCTGCCGCTTTCACCGCTCGACCTTGATCCGCAGGAACCCTCTTTTTGGGTATTCAAGACCGCAAGGACCGCCATGTCATCCCATCAGCCTATCGTCAAACAGGCCGCCGACTGCTACCGGCAGGGCCGCTATGCTCGTGCCCATCAGCTCTATCTGCAGGCGGCATCGCGCTATGGCAATCACCTGTTCAAGGCCAATCTGGCCCTCTGTCAGCGCCGCCTCAGCACCGTCTCAACGCCGGCCAATGCACCGGCTGCAGAGGCGGCGCCAGCCGCTGAGAGTGCCGCACAGCAGCTTGCAGAAACCCAAAAGCTACTAGAAAAGTACTTCACCCGCTGCCAGGAACTCGAACATCAACTCATGGACCGTTGACACTTGGCATGACGCAACCAAGGGAATATAAAATGAAAGTCCTCACTGTTTTCGGCACCCGCCCCGAAGCCATCAAGATGGCGCCGCTCGCCCTGCAGCTGGCGGCGGATTCCCGCTTCGAGGCGCGTGTCTGCGTCACCGCCCAGCATCGCGAGATGCTCGACCAGGTGTTGGCACTGTTCGAGCTCACGCCCGAGTACGACCTCGACATCATGACGCCCGGCCAGGACCTCAACGACGTGACCTGTGGCATTCTCCAGGGGCTCAAGCCTGTGTTGGAAGAGTTCCAGCCCGACATGGTGCTGGTGCATGGCGATACCGCCACCACCTTCGCCACCACCCTGGCCGCCTACTACCAGCAGATTCCCGTGGGCCATGTGGAAGCCGGCCTGCGCACCGGAAATCTCTACTCGCCGTGGCCGGAAGAGGGCAACCGCAAGCTCACGGGGGCATTAGCCCACAGGCACTTTGCGCCAACGGCAACCTCGCGAAATAATCTGCTGGAGGAGGGCGTCGATCCGGCCAATGTGCATGTCACTGGCAATACCGTCATCGACGCCCTGCTGGAGGTGACCGCCAAGCTGCAGGACAACGTCTCCCTGGCCGCCGATCAGGCCGCCCGCTTCCCGATGCTGGAAGAAGGCAAGCGGCTGATCCTTGTCACCGGCCACCGCCGCGAAAGCTTCGGGGGCGGGTTCGAGCGCATTTGCCAGGCCCTGGTGGATACCGCCAAGGCCCACCCGGACACTCAGATCCTCTACCCGGTGCATCTCAACCCCAACGTGCGCGAGCCGGTCAACCGCCTGTTGGCCGAGATCGACAACGTCCATCTGGTGGAGCCCCAGGACTACCTGCCCTTCGTCTACCTGATGAACCGGGCCCATATCATCCTTACCGACTCCGGCGGCATCCAGGAGGAGGCGCCTTCGCTCGGCAAGC